>NZ_JBBUKT010000016.1 GCF_038066715.1 Luteolibacter sp. Y139
GACGTTCCGTCGACACCCGGCTGTTCCATTCAGAGTTCGAAGTTCGTTCCCCATGCCTCCCCGCCCCCTCCACCGCTGGAAGTCCTTTTGGCTCGGCGTCCTCATCATCGCATTCCTCGGCTGGGCGTGGGTGGCGTCCATGAGACACGTCGATGTCCTCTATTGGAACTCGGCCGTCGGAAGCTCCACGCCCTCACCAGCGTCGAAGAACTTCGACCATTTCGTGTACCGGAATTTCGGCCGCTTCGTCCTCACCGCAGGCCAAACCTTGGGATGGGTGGAAGTCAAATGGGACACTTCCCGGTTCTCGCCCCTCGCCAGTCATTGGTCTCACCAGATCATCACGCTCACTCCCAAGGAAACCTGGTTCGCCCGGGCCGTACGCGTGGAGCGCTATCCCGGCCGGCTCGAAGTCTTCGTCGCCCATTGGCTCCTCATTCTCCTCTTCGCCCTCCCTTGGGCCACCTGCCTCTTCTACCGCCATCGGCGGATGAAGCGCTTGGACACCAGCAAATAAGGGTGTCGATCTTCCGTCGACACGGGTGGACGGTACTCCCCTTCAAATCTTCCGGCTGTTCCATTCAGAGTTCAAAGTTCAGCCTTCAGAGTTCGAAGTTTGCACCCCATGCCCCCGCGTCCCCTCCACCGCTGGAAATCCTTCTGGCTCGGCATCCTCGTGCTGGCCTTTCTTGGCTGCGGATGGGTTCACTCCATGAGCCATACCGACGGCTTTTTCTGGCTGCCCAAGCACTTCAGCATCTCCGCCTACCAGAGCACCGGACAACTCGGCTTTTCATGGGACGCCTCGCAAACGTCGACCTCGCTTACCTACTTCCACTGGATCCACGAGCCCATTTCCACTGCCGGTGAGCCATGGTTTCCCCGGGCCGTCGTTCCGGAAATCTACGACCGGCAGTTCCAGTTCGGCATCGCTCACTGGTTCCTGATGCTGCTCTTCCTCAGCGCTTGGATCGCTTTCCTGGTGTGGCGCATTCGCCGCCAATCGGCCCCGGGCAACGGCGAATGATCCCGTCAGGGATCCTGCCGGGAAAGCTTCCGCAGGTGCCTCCGAAACCGTTGCCAGCGCCACCAGGCCGCTGCCGACCACAGCACCACATAGGCACCGATGGTGAGCGTGGTCGGCAGTCGCAGCTCCCATGAGTTTTCACCCCCGATATCGGGACCAATCCAGCGGGGCCAGCGCTGCGGAGTGAATCCTCCAGTCGTCATCGACTCGCGAACGGCTTTCCCATAGGGAGCGACTCCATCGGAGGCCAATGGCGCGTAGAAAACGGACACGGTGAAAAGGCCGCGGAAATGCGACCAGCCGACATCGTACTTCCCATTCCCCATCCCGCCCCGGGTGCGGCTGTGGATGGAATCAAGGAAGCAACCTGTGAGAGCGAGCAAGACCACGAACAGGAACCAGAGGCGAAGCGAGATCACCGCACCCGGGCCGCCGTGGCGTTCCCGCCGGCGGGCTTTCACCAGTTGCCAGTAGGCAAGGAGAAGCGCCCCGGCCAGCAGGTAGACGAGCACCACCAGCCACCACGCGACCTGATATTCGAGGAGCATCAACTTCGACACCGGCAAGCTGCGGCCGGGCGAGGGCACCCAGCCAGCAGCAGCCGGATTCTTGCCGAGACCATCCCGCTCCTCTTTGACCCGGAGCGCCCACACGACATCGAACTGCCGTGGCCTTGGCGTGGGTGCACGGGTGGCCGGATCATGTTCGCCGAGGCCCCAACGATCGGCGGTGAAGGTCCATTGGAGCGGCGAAAGCGAGACATTCCTCCGCTGCCATCTCACCAGGAGACTACCGCTCGAGACCTCGCCATGGAGGATCGGCTCGCCTCCCCGGCTCTCCGCGGTGAAGGTCGAAGAATACGCGCCGGAGTTCCACCACGCCCATAGCAGGAACAGCAGCCCGAACATCCCGGCCCAGAACAGACGCGAGCGATACCACGGGCGGACTACAAATTCGGCGCGACGGGGACCTTCCTCAAGCGGGCTTTCCGTCGCTGCCATCCGGCCATGGTGCCCATCCAGATCACGAGATAAAGAAAAGTCAGTGCCACCCCCAAGATCGGGAGAACGGGTTCCACCGGGGTTTCTCCGGCCAGAGCTGCCTCTTTGTTCCGGTCAATCGCAGCGCAATATTTTCATATTCCACTCACTGTAAGCGATATAAGACGTTTTCTTGATCACGGGGGAAGGACAGATTGTGACCTCAGCAGGCGAAGCTTATGCCGCTGCCACCACACTACCCCTCCCATCCAAAACCCCGCATAACCACCGGTCAGCAGCCAATAGGGCATGGAGACCAGCCGGTAGTAGGTGTCGGCATTGATATCGACGGACCGCCATTGGGGTGCCGGGAACCAGCAGCTTTCCCCCGGACCGACCGGTTGCGATTCCAGCATCCCCCGGCGCACGAAGACGCAAGACGTGAAAAACAGTTCCGAGGGTTGATGGGTTTCTACGGTCAGCGAGGGTCGAGCGTGATATCATGATCCACGTCCGACTGCGTCGCCCACCACAGCAGCTTGCCTTGGGTCGAGTTCAGTTCGGAGAGCCGGTAGTGCGTGAAGTTCGAGTTCACCCACGCCCACAGAAGGAACAGGAACGCCGGGACGCCAAGAAATGGTCCACACGGAATACCGGATAGCCTTGGGGAAGAGTCCCACAGTGCCGGGTGCCGCTGTCCCCGTCTTGGCCGGCGATGGCCAATCCAACGGGATTGCGTTGCCAGCGGACTCTCAGGCTTCCGGACTCGTTGCCGACGCTGAGGTCGGCAGTACCCACTGTGGCAGTCAGCGAAGAGGATGGACTCCGATCAATCCAGCCCCAGACAAGAAACAGCAGTCCGGGAAGGCCCAGCCAGAACAAGCGGGAGCGATACCACGGGCGGATCATGGTGACTCTTCAGGGGTGGTTGGCAAGGTGCTTGGCCTCCCGTCGCCGCCACCATCGGTGCACGGCAAGCCAACCCACCAAGTAAGCCGAGATTAGAAACAGGTCGGGAACCCGGATCTGCCACGACTTCGTCGGCATCGGATAGTCGGAGTCGACTGGCACCGGCCACTCGACCGAGGGAAAGAGATAGGGAGCTTGGAGCCCCAGAACGTCTCTGGCCCTGTGATAGGCTCCGTAGTTCAGTGGACCAGATGAAGGTCTGGTAGTGTCGTGGAAGAACCTGACCTCGATCACTCCAAACGCATGCGTCAGCTCGGCCCCCCGGTTCCCTCGGATGAAGCCGGCTGCGGTGGTGGAAAAGATCGAGTCCAGCAAGCAGCCAACCAGCCCCATCAGCAGCATGAAGGGAAGCCAGAACCAAGTGCGGCGGGGGTGGGGCCTCATGGCGGAGGAACGATTTTCATCAGGCGAACCTTCCGGCGTTGTCTGACTGTGATCCCGCCCGCGAAGATAGCAGCGTAGCCGGTCATCAACAGCCAGTAAGGCACCGCGACCAGTCGGTAGAAGGTGGCGGCATTGATGTCCACCGACTCCCACCGCAGCGCGGGGAACCAGCACATTTCTCCGGGAGCTACTGGCTGTGATTCGAACTCTCCGGCCATGGGGAACACACATCGGCCAAAGAAAAGTTCCGCTCGCCCGACCTCCGCCAAGGTCACATGGCTGGTGCGATAGTCGAGCTGCACGTCATACGTGCCATCAGAACCGGTCGCCCACCAAAGGAGTTTGCCTTGAGTAGAGTTCAGTTCCGATGCCGGAAGAAAAAGGGTGTAGCGGACAATGTTCGATTCCGCCCACGCCCACAGCAGGAACAGCAAGCCCGGAAGGCCGAGCCAGAACAGCCGGGAGCGGTAAAAGGGCCTGAGTAAGTCAGCCATCCTCCTCCATCATGACTCTGCCTCGGTCGCCTTGGCAACATTCCGGCGGCCGCCCTTTTCCAGCCAGACGGCGAGGATGGCGACGTCTGCGGGGGTGATGCCGGAGATGCGGCCGGCTTGGCCAAGGGTGGCGGGGCGGATGCGGGTGAAATTGACCTGCGCCTCCTTCTTCAGCCCGCGGATCTGGCTGTAGTCGAGGTCAGCGGGGATGCGCTTGTCCTCGTGGCGGGCCATCCGCTCCACCTGCATCTGCTGGCGCTGGAGGTGGCCCTCATACTTCAGCTCGGTCTCGATCAGCGGCCAAAGTTCCACGTGGAACTCTCCGCGGAGGTCTTCGGGGAGCAAATCGGCAGTATTTTCGACCCGGCGAAACCAGTGGTCGAGCTTCACGCCCTCGTGGACAGCCTGGCGTGCCCAGCGGAGTGCCCGTTCTAGCTCCGCCTGCTTGTGGCGGATCCGGTCGACGCGCTCCCCATGGGCGAGTCCGAGCTCGGCGGCCAGCGGGGTGAGACGCAGGTCCGCATTGTCCTGACGGAGCAGCAGGCGGAACTCCGCCCGGCTGGTGAACATCCGGTAGGGCTCGGTGCAGCCCTTGGTGACGAGGTCATCCACCATCACGCCGAGGTAGGCCTGGTCCCGGCGGAGGATCAGGTCCGGCTTCCCAGCCACCTTCAGGGCGGCATTGGCCCCGGCGATCAGCCCCTGCCCTGCTGCCTCCTCATAGCCGGAGGTGCCATTGATCTGGCCAGCGAAGTAGAGGCCGGAGACCAGCTTGGTCTCCAGCGTCGGGTGAAGCTGGGTCGGCGGGCAGTAATCGTATTCCACCGCGTAGCCGGGGCGGAGGATCTCGCACTTCTCCAAGCCGGGGATGGTGCGCAGGAAATTCAGCTGCACCTCGTAGGGCAGAGAGGTGGAGACGCCGTTGACGTAATACTCGTGGGTGTGGCGACCCTCCGGCTCCAGGAAGACCTGATGCCGGTCCTTCTCCGCAAAACGGACCACCTTGTCTTCGATCGACGGGCAATAGCGTGGGCCCACGCCCTCGATCACCCCGCAATACATGGGAGACTGGTCGAGATTCCCCCGGATGATCTCGTGGGTGGCGGTGTTCGTGTAGGTCACCCAGCAGGGCAGTTGTTCCACGTGGAACGAAGAATCCGCCCAAGGGTTGAGGGTAAAGAGGTCATCCCGCTCCCGGTAGAGAGTATCGGCGAGGTAAGAGAACAGTGGCGGCGGGGTGTCCCCATACTGAGGCTCGCACTTGGAGAAATCGAGCGACCGGGCGTTCAGACGGCAGGGAGTGCCGGTTTTGAAACGTTCCACGTGGAACTTCAGGCGCTTGAGAGAATCGGATACCGTGGAGGTGGCGTCCCCCATCCGGCCTCCTTTCTCGTTCCGCAACCCCACGTGCATGAGCCCGCGCATGAAGGTCCCCGCTGAGAGAACCACCGACGCGGCCTGAATCTCCATGCCGAGGGAGGTGGTGATGCCAGTGACCGCATCGTTCTCGACCAAGATGTCCGCGACGTTCCCCTGATGGAGCTCGATGCCCGGCGTGGACTCCAGCACCCACTTCATCCGGAACTGGTAGGCCTTCTTGTCGCACTGTGCACGGGGGGCCCGCACCGAAGGACCTTTGGACGCATTCAGCATCCGGAACTGGATGCCGGTGGCATCCGTGTTCAGCCCCATCGCCCCGCCGAGGGCATCGATCTCCCGGACCATATGTCCCTTGGCCAGCCCGCCAATGGCGGGGTTGCAGGACATCTGGCCAATGGTGTCCAGGTTCTGGGTAAGCACCGCCACCTGCGCGCCCAGCCGGGCGGCAGCAAGGGCGGCTTCCACACCGGCGTGGCCGGCACCGATGACGAGAACGTCGTAGCGCTTGGGATAGCGGAACATGCGAGGGCGGGCACCCTACGCAGCTACCGCCGCGACGACAAGGGTGGGGACCACGCATCCTGCCGCGTCGGAAACCCACTAGATTCAGGTTCTAGTGGGGGACATGTTCCACGTGGAACGAATCAAGGCAGATTCAAGATCCCGGAACTCGCCCTCGGCAGCAGCTCTGACAAACGAAAAACCAGCCGCTCCGTCCGGTTCGCCAGACAGATCAGCGGATCGCCAAACTCCGCCAGCACCTGGCGACACGCCCCACAGGGCGAGATCGGCACCTCGGTATCCGCTACCACCGCCACCGCTTCGATCTTCCGCAACCCTGCCGCGACTGCCGTCCCCACTGCCACCCGCTCGGCGCAATTGGTCAGCCCATAGGACAGGTTCTCCACGTTGCACCCGGTGAAGACCTGTCCCTCCACCAGCAGCGCCGCTCCCACGTGGAACTTCGAGTAGGGGGCATGGGCCCGCTCGCGGACCTGCCAAGCGGCTTCGATGAGCGGTTCCCAGTCCATATGGCCGTTAGGAAAAACCGTCAGCCGGAGGGAGGCAAGCCCGCGCATTTTCGACTCGCCCGGGCCCCCCGGATCAGGCAGGGAAAGGGCATGCAACGTCCTTGGATTCCAGCCCTCGTGCTGCTGGCACTCTTGATCGCCTTCCGCTGCCTGGGAGCCGCCTTTTCGCACGAGATGCCGAACTTCCAGCCACTTCCGGCCCTGTTCCTGTGCAGCATCGTTTTCCTCCGCGGAACGAAAGCCTGGGCCTTGCCCGTCGCCGCCTGGCTGGTCAGCAATCCGCTCGCGAGCCTGCTTCAGGGCTACTCTCCCTTCGCCCATGGCGGCGTGACCGTCGCGTTCCTCGCGCTGCTGCTGACCGGCGTAATGGCCTTGCCGCTGCGCAAGTCTCCCTCCCCCGCGCTCGTGCTCGGCGGCGGAGTTCTTGCCGCCCTGCTTTTCCATCTCCTGACGAATACCGCCGTGTGGCTCGCCGACCCCGGCTATGCGAAGACCGCCGAGAGCCTTTGGCAGGCTCTGTGGAGTGGCCGCCCCACCGACCCGATGCCGACCTGGATCTTCCTCCGCAATCTCGTCGTGGCGAACACCGTCTTCACGGCGCTGTTCCTGCTTGCCCGTCGCTCGTGGGCCGCTCCGGCTGAGCTGGCCTCGCCTATCGCGCAGACCCGATAAGTTCTTGCTCCAAACCTGTTTTCGCCCCTATCACCGCCCCGCCCATGTCCTCAGCCACCGCCGACACGCCTCGTCTCGATTTCGCCGGCTCGCCGATCAATAAGGCGCTCACCGCCGAGCAGAAGATCGAGCTCTTCCGTAAGATGCAGCGCATCCGCCGCTTCGAGCAGGAGGCCCTGAAGTACTACAACGCCGGCAAGATCGGTGGCTTCCTTCACCTCTACATCGGTCAGGAATCGGTGGCGGTCGGCACCCTCTCGCTCTGCGGCGAGAATGACCACAACATCACCGCCTACCGTTGCCACGGCCATGCGATCATGTCCGGCATGGAGATGAATCCGCTGATGGCCGAGCTCTTCGGCAAGGCCACCGGCTGCTCGAAGGGCAAGGGCGGCTCCATGCACTTCTTCGCTCCGGACAAGGGTTTCTGGGGCGGCCACGGTATCGTCGGCGGCCAGACCCCGCTCGGCCTCGGCCTCGCCTACGGCCTCAAGTATCTCGGCAAGGAAGGTGCCGCCCTCTGCTACCTCGGCGACGGCGCGGTCAACCAGGGTGCCTTCCACGAGTCGCTCAATATCGCCGCCCTCTTCGAACTCCCGGTCGTCTACGTGATCGAGAACAACGGTTACTCGATGGGCACCTCGCAGAAGCGCTCCTCCTCCTACCGCGGTTGCCTGGCCCAGCGTGCCGAAGGCTACGACATGGAGTGGGATGTGGTCGACGGTTCCGATATCTACGAGGTCCGCGCCAAGACCCACATCGCCTTGGAGCGCGCCCGCAAGCAGCACAAGCCGGCTATCCTCGAGATCAATACCTACCGCTACTACGGCCACAGCGTCGCCGACGCGAATGCCAAGAAGTACCGCACCCCGGAGGAGATCGAGAACTACAAGACCAACTTCGACCCCATCCGCCTGTGGCGGAAACGCCTCGTCGAGGAAGGTGTCGCCACCGAGGAACAGCTCGACGCGATCGACAAGGAAGCCAAGGCGGAAGCCGCCGCTTCCGTGAAATTCGCCGAGGCCTCCCCCGCCCCGACCATCGAGTCCGTCATGGACGACGTCTACTGGGAGACCGACAACAACACGCCCGCCTCGAAGCTCGGCCAGCACTTCTTCACCGACTGAGCCTGAGCCGAACGAACTACGGTAACTCTAGTACTTTCCCCGGATCCCCGACACGCATCATCTCCATGTCCCGCACGCTCACCTATCGCGAAGCTCTCCGTGAAGGCCTCGATGAAGAAATCGCCCGCGACCCGAACGTCGTCATCATGGGCGAGGAAGTCGCCCAGTACAACGGCGCCTACAAGGTGACCCAAGGTCTCTGGGAAAAGTGGGGCGACAAGCGCATCGTCGATACCCCGATCTCCGAAGCCGGCTTCATCGGCATGGGCATCGGCGCCTCCATGCTCGGCGTCCGCCCGGTGATGGAGCTGATGTTCTGGTCCTTCCACTCCGTCGCCTTCGATCAGCTGGTCAACAACGCCGCCTGCGTCCGCTACATGTCCGGCGGCCTGATCAACTGCCCCATCGTGATGCGCGGCCCCGCCAACGGCGGCACCAATGTCGGCGCCACCCACTCCCACATCCCGGAAGGTCTCTTCGCCGCGTTCCCCGGCCTCAAGGTCGTCGCCCCGGCCACCCCGGCCGACGCGAAGGGCCTAATCAAGGCTGCCATCCGCGACAACGACCCGGTCTACGTGATGGAGAATACCCGCCTCTACGGCATGACCGGCGAGGTGCCGGATCCAGCCGATGGCGACTTCGTGATCCCGCTCGGCGTCGCCGACCTGAAGCGCGAGGGCAAGGACGTCTCGATCATCGGCCACGGCCGCTCGATCATCCACGCCCTCGAGGCCGCAGAGACCCTGAAGGAGAAACACGGCATCGAAGCCGACGTTCTCGACCTCCGTTCGATCCGCCCGCTCGACGTCGAAGCAATCCTCAAGACGGTCAAAAAGACCAACCGCGTGGTGCTCGTCGACGAGTCAAAGGGCTTCGGCGGCGTCTCCGCCATGGTCTCCCACCTCATCCAGGACAACGCCTTCGACTACCTCGACGCGCCGATCAAGCGTGTGACTACCATGGATGCACCGGCGATATACTCCCAGCATGTGGAGGACGAACAGCTCCCGAATCCCCGCCGGATTGTGGAAAAAGTCCTGTCTTTGCGCTGATTGCGACGGTCTTTTTCATTGCCACGAGGGGTTCCCGTCCTAGCATTTTGACACCATGATCAAAGCCCTCGCTGCTATCGGACTCGTGGCCATGTGCCTCGCTTCCAGCTCCTGCTGCTGCCTCTTCTAACCACTACACGACTCCATGAAAAACCTGCTCGTGATCCTGCCCCTCGTCCTTCTGTCGATGGGTCTCTCGTCCTGCTGCTCGATGTTCGGTTGGCGCAGCGGCACCGCCGGCTACACCGAAGAAACCTACCAGCGCAAGCTTTGCGGCTATGACGTCGTCCGTGAGGAAGTCGTCGTGGATGCCAAGAGCGGCATGACCGAGGTGAAGGAAACCAAGGTGCCCCGCTACAAGACCGTGACCCGCAAGGTCCGCGTCAAGTGCCCGGATTGCGTCCGCCTGTATTGCCCGAATGACGGCTGCTGCGGCTCCGCCAACGGCGCCATCAAGTATGCCTCCATGCAAGGCGGCAGCGGCAGCCCGCACCTCGGCCTGATCCCGACCATGAAGGATCTCGCGGAGTAATCCTTGGTCCATCAAGCATCTGATTTCGAGACGGAGGCCCGCAACGGCCTCCGTTTCTTTTTCCCCTTGCCCCGTCGCGACTGCCGCCGGATTCGTGGCGGATGAAACTGGAGACCCCTCTTGCCTGCCTCGCTGCCGTCATTTCGCTCGCCGCCTGTAAGCCCGAGTCGAATCCCGCGCCGGAGCCGGAAACTCCCGCTCCTCCAGCTGCCGGAGCCACAGCCCCTGCCTCCGATCCGAAAAAGCCTGAAAGCTACATGGGACTCGATGAAAAGGCCGCCGGTGCCATGGCCGACAAGGCTGGCGTGAAGTGGCGGGTCATCGAAGTCGACGGCGAGTCGCGCCCCGTAACCATGGATCATCGCCCGGACCGTCTGAACTTCGCCCTCAAGGGCGGCAAGGTCATCCGTGTCACGCAGGGCTGAGTTGTCGGGAAAAGACTGGAAATGCCCTTGTGAATTCGCAATCTCGCTGCGCCTCACTCCCTTTTCTTCACCAGATCCATGGCCATCAATATCGAAATGCCCAAGCTCTCGGACACCATGACCGAGGGCACTCTCATCAAGTGGCACAAAAAAGTCGGCGATAACGTCGAGATCGGCGACATCCTCGCGGAAGTCGAGACCGACAAGGCCACCATGGAAATGGAAGCCTTCGACGAAGGCACCCTGACCGAGATCCGCATCCAGGAAGGCGAGAAGGCCGAGATCGGTGGCGTGCTTGCCGTGCTTGATGGCGATGACGCGGGCTCCGCTCCCGCCCCTGCTGCCAGCGCTCCAGCCGCATCCGCAGCTCCTGCCAGCGCCCCGGCTGCCTCGGCTCCGGCCCCAGCTGCTGCTGCTCCGGCCCCAGTGGCTTCCAGCGATGGCTCCCGCATCAAGGCCTCCCCGCTCGCCCGCAAGGTGGCTGGCGAACTCGGTGTCGATCTTTCAGCTATCAGCGGCACCGGACCGGCCGGCCGCATCGTCCGCGCTGACGTGGTCGCCGGTTCTTCCGCCAAGCCCGCTGCGAAATCGGGCGATGCCAGCGCTGCAGCTGCTCTTGCCGCCGCCGCCAAGAACCGCACGGCCCCCGCAGCCGCACCGGCCGCTGCCGTGTCCGCCGCCATCCTTCCGTCCGCGAAGGAAGGCGACCAGCGCATCGAGCTCTCCTCCATGCGCAAGGTCATCGCCTCGCGCCTACTCGCCTCGAAGCAGACCATCCCGCACTTCTACCTCCACGTCGAAGTCGATGCCGCTCCGCTGATGGCCCTCCGCCAGCAGATCAATGCCCAAGCCGAGAAGACCCACGGCAACAAGTATTCGGTGAACGACTTCGTCCTGAAGGCCGTCATCAATGCCGCCGTCGCCGTGCCCGCCGTGAATGCCTCCTTCGCCGGCGACCACATCGTCTCCTTCAAGCACGTCGGCCTCGCCGTTGCGATCGCCGTGGAAGATGGCCTGGTCACCCCGGTCATCCAACAGGCCGAAACCAAGTCCGTCCTCCAGATCTCCAAGGAAGTGAAGGACATGGCCGGCCGCGCCAAGGAGAAGAAGCTCAAGCCGAGCGAATTCGACGGCGGCACTATCACCGTCTCTAATCTCGGTGCCTGGGGCATCGAAAGCTTCGACGCCATTGTCAACCCGCCACAGGCCCTCATCGTGTCGGTCGGCGCCGCCATCGAGAAGCCGGTCGTCAAGAACGGTCAGATCGTCCCCGGCCTGCGCATGAACATCGGCGTCAGCTGCGACCACCGCGTCGTGGACGGAGCCGTGGCAGCCAGCTTCCTGGCGGAACTGAAGAAGCTCATCGAACAGCCGGCCCTGATGCTCGTCTGAGCCAAGCCAGCCATCTTTCCAAGGGCGTGCCTCCCTCACGGGTCGCACGCCTTTTCTATGGCCACGTGGATGCCTGTAACGGCATCTCTCTTTCCCAAGCTCCACTCGATCCTTTCTTGGTCTTGGGAGAGGGCCTTCTAACCAAGTGAAGTCCGAAACTTTTTCACACGCTCTAAGAAGAGATCTTTTTGTAACTAAAGAAACTCATCGTCTTAATGGTGTGAACAACCGGGAGAAACTCGTGTTCCACCGCTCTACCATGCGGATTCCACGGCTATGAGAGTCTGGGAAAAACCTCAGGGGAAATCCCGGCAACTCACGGTCTTTTGTTAGAAGCCCGCTTTTGCCCCGGACAATTCCCGGATTGTTCACATGCCATCGACAGCGCCGGTGAGGATCGAGATGGATTGTCACACGGTTTCGCGTAATGAAGCAGGTCATCCGATGCACCGGCGAACCTTTCTTCGTGGTCTGGGCGTTTGCCTTCCCCTCCCTTGGCTGGAGGCGTTGACCCCGCGTGCCGTCGCCCAGCCTCCGCAGCGCTTCGCCTTTATCTACACGCCGAACGGCTACAATCAGGCGACCTTCGTCCCGAAGGC
This sequence comes from Luteolibacter sp. Y139, assembly GCF_038066715.1. Classification (NCBI taxonomy): domain Bacteria; kingdom Pseudomonadati; phylum Verrucomicrobiota; class Verrucomicrobiia; order Verrucomicrobiales; family Verrucomicrobiaceae; genus Neoluteolibacter; species Neoluteolibacter soli. The sequence continues at coordinate 12,065 of NZ_JBBUKT010000016.1, forward strand.
TACAGGTGCCGCTTGGGAGCTGACCCCGGCGCTGGAGCCCCTCGCCGATTTGCGGAAGGAGATTTCCATCGTCAGCGGGCTCGACCGCACCTTCGTTGGTGGCACGGGGGTGCATGCCCAGTGCGGCGCATGCTGGCTCACCAGTTCTCCTCCGACAGAGACGCTGGACGGCGGCTTCCCGACCAATACGACACTCGACCAGGTCATCGCCCGCCAGATCGGTGGCGAGACGGCTCTGCCATCGATCGAGCTGAGCTGCAACGACTTCACCGACAGCAAGGAGACTCGCTATTATGAGTGCATTTCCTGGGCGGGTCCGGGCTATGCGGCGAACGTGGAGAAAAATCCACGTGCGGTCTTCCAGCGCCTCTTTGGCACCGCTGGCCGTCCCACTCGCAGCGTGCTGGATGTGGTGATGGCTGACGCGAAAGCGTTGCAGGGGAAACTCGGCGTCGAAGACTGCGAGAAGCTGGAGGAGTACTTGGAAAGCGTGCGTGCGACAGAGCAGCGCATCGAACTCGCCGAGAAAGCCGCAAAGCGCATGGCCAAGCCACCGATTCCGGAACCGGAGGGCATTCCCGAGCAACGCGGCGATTATTTGCGACTGATGGGTGAGCTCATCGTGCTGGCTTTCCAGAACGATCTAACACGTGTGGCGTCGCTGGTAGTGGATCCGGAGCGTTGGGATTCACCTCGAATGTTCCACGGAGTCTTCGACAAGCCCCAGAACCACCACGTGCTCACCCACACGAAAGGTGATGAAGCAAAGGCTGCTTTGACGAAGATCGATCGCTTCCATGTCGAGCTATACGCTTATGTGATCGAGCGACTCCGCAGCATCCGCGAAGGAGAAGGAACGCTGCTCGATTCATGCTGCGTCGTGATGGGCAGCGGCTTGAGTGATGGCGACTCACACAAGTACTCCGACCTTGAAGTCCTCATTGCTGGGCGTGCGGGTGGCTTGCTGCAGCCAGGGGCGCATCATCATTTCGCCGGTCAGGTTCCGCTTGCAAATCTTTGGCTCACGCTCGCGCAATCGGCGGGCGTGAAGCGCGAGCGCTTTGCCGATAGCAGCGGTATCATCTCCCAGCTTCGCGCATGAAAGGCCGCCTTCTGATTTTGCTCGGTGCGCTGTCCAGTGCCACGGCCGCGCCAGATTTCAAGGGCGAGATCCTGCCGCTGTTAGAAGATCAGTGTTTCGATTGTCACGGCAGTGAGAAGAAGCCGAAGGGCGGCGTCAATCTGGAGCGCTTCAATAGCGACGCCGCGGTGATGGCGGAGCGCGAGATCTGGGCCTCGGTGTTCGACAAGGTGGAGTCGCACCAGATGCCACCGCCGAAGCGCGATTCGCAGCCAAGCGAAGAAGAGCGTCGGAAACTACTCGCGTGGATCAGTGAGATGGCGGCTCGGCCTGATCCCAAGCTTGGTGCGCGAGATCCGGGGCATACCTTGCTCCGCCGTCTGACGCGACTCGAGTACAACAACACGGTGCGCGATTTGTTCGGACTGAAGCTGGATGTGTTCGTCTTTCCCGAGCGCTTGCCGGTCGTCAGCGACTACTTCCAACCCAACCTAGGTAAGATGCCGGAGCAGGTGAATGTACCGGTGCGTGAGTACGGCATGAAGTACGCCGTCCTGCTCCCGGATGCTGGCCTGCCAGGAGACAACCGCGCGGAGCATGGCTTCCACAATCGGGGCGATGCGATGAACCTCTCGCCGCTTCTGTTAGAAAAGTATGTGGGTGTCGCGAAGGCCATCGTTGAAAGCCCGAAGCTGCCTCAACAGAGCACCGTGTTTCGCGCGCTGATCGCCGATCCGGCGGTTCCCTTGCGAGCCGAACCCATCCGGGAAGAGGCAAGTCCGGATGACTTCAAGGCCGTCCGGGATTTCGCCCCGAATCTTGATCTGCCCTTGCAGGCGACCGTCGGTGGCGCCGTCACTGTCACCTATCAGTTTCGCTTCAATGCCGCTGCCGCCGCTCAGGATGGCAGTGGCGGAGTGTGGGATGCGACTGCGCGTGACCGGACAGTGAAGGGCGGCACGCCGGTGCGTATCCGTTTCGGCCACGACGAAAGCAAGGTGCTGAGCCTGACGCCGCGCGCAGATCTTTGGGTCGCGGGCTTTTCAACCGCGGAGGAAACCTCGGGTGAATCGCTTTTCACCAATCGTGAGAAGGGCGCGAAGACCCTTCACTTCACGCTCGGCCTCGAGGGTGGCCTGCCGGGTGAAGGAGTGAAGGATCTCGCCCTCTGCGCCCTCGGTCGCGAAAAGGAAAAGGGCCCAGTGGCCATGACGGTGAAGTTCAGCGGCGGCGGCACGCACACGCTCTCCGCGGACATTCCCGAGGGCGCGGGTATCGGGAACACCTTCTTCGCCTTCCGTGCTCCCGAGGGCGAGCACATCACGGAGCTGGACGTGGACGGCTCCAAGTTCAGCGGAAACCACGTTCTGTTAGATGATCTCGGCTTCATCACCGCTGTTCCGGAGATCGCGCCAGCCGCTGGCGAGACGCTGAATGTCTCGGCAAAGGAGAAGCGGAAGATCGCTCAAGAGCGGTTGGGCGGATTCCTTGCCAAGGCATTCCGCCATCCCGTCGACGAGCGCACGGTGGAGCGCTACACCGGTCTTTACGATGAAACGCTCAAGGCCGGTGGCTCTTTCCCTGACGCCATGCGTGTGGCAATCGGAGCCGCCTTGGCATCGCCGGAGTTCCTCTATCTATCGGAGCACGTGAGCGGCCGCGCTGGCGTGCGTTCCCTAGGCGATCACGAACTCGCAAACCGCCTCGCCTATTTCCTGTGGTCGGCTCCACCTGATGATGTATTGCGAGCCGCCGTAGATTCAGGAAGGCTTCACGACTCAACTAGTCTAACAGCAGAGGCCCGCCGCATGCTACGCGATCCCAAGGCGCGCGAATTGGCGGAATCCTTCGCCGTGCAGTGGCTACGCCTCGATCAACTCTACACTGCGAAGCCCGACCCCCAGCTCTTCCGCGGCTTCTACTATGGCCAGCAAGGCAAGCGCACGCTCCACGGCCCGATGCTTGTCGAGGCGCTCCTCCTCTTCGAAACCGTGCTGGTCGAAGACCGCAGCGTGCTGGATTTCGTCAATGCCGACTACACTTGGCTGAACCGCCAGCTGGGATCCCTCTATCAGCTCGAGAACGCCTGTGCCACGCAGCTCGGCACGTTACCGCCGCCGAGCAAGGACGAGTTGAAGGACCTGCGCGCGAACAGCGTGTTTGTTCGTGCTCCCCTGCCCGATAGCACGCGCGGTGGCTTCATCTCGATGGCAGGCCCGCTGACCGTGACCTCGCTACCCTTCCGCACCAGCCCGGTGAAGCGCGGCGCGTGGCTGTTAGAGACGATTTTCAATAGGCCACCGCAGGAACCGAAGGTTGCCTTCGTGTTGAAGGACGCGGAAGAGCATTCCTCTACCGCTTTGAGCGTGCGGCAGAAATTCGAACAGCATCGCAATGAGCCCGCCTGCTACTCCTGCCACATCCGCTTGGATCCGCCCGGCTTTGCCTTGGAAGCTTTCGATCCCATTGGTTCACTGCGCACGCACGATGGCGAGCAGCCAGTCGATGCGCATGCCGAGTGGAACGGTCACGCTTTCGATGATCCCGCTGGATTCAAGGCGGCCCTGATGGAAAAGCCGGAGGAATTCGTGCGTGGCTTCATCGAGCACCTGCTGTCCTACGCGCTTGGCCGGAAGCTGGAAATCTATGACATGCCCGCGGTGCAGCAGATCCAAGAGGCAGCGGCCAAGGACGGCTACCGGTTTAGCACGATCCTCGAGGGCATCATACAGAGCTATCCATTCCGGAACGTACGCGACCGGTAACCCGGTTTATTTCGGAAGCTTCTCCCGGCACCACGACAGCGCCATCAGCGCATAACCGGTGCCGTAGGGCTGGTGGTAATCGTAGAGCGGGTAATCCCACCACGAGCCATCCTTCTCTTGGCGGAACAGGATTAGCCTCGCGAGTTTCTCCGCGTGCGGCGTCTGCTGGGCAGGCGGCAGGAACTCGACGGACTCGGTGAAGTAGAAGACGCCGTAGTAGTAGAAGTATCCGGAGATCTGGAAGTAGCTCTCGTGGGGAATGGGACGCTTGCGGCCGATGCTGAGGAAGCCTTCGCGATCGATGAAGCGGTTTGCCCATTCATCGATTACCGCATCGGTGACTAGCGCGCTTCCATAGGCACGCAGCGTGGCATTGCATGACTGGCTGCGGGCGAGCGAACCGGCCGGCCGGTTGATCGGTATGCGAGGACGATAGATGTGGCTCTGTGAGTAGACGTAAGAAAAATCCGGCTCGCGCTGGCGCTCCACACTGGCGACGGAGGCCTTCACGATCTTGTCATCGAGCTTGATCCCCATCACGTCGCGCGCCTCGCGCATCGCGAGAAGTACGGTGGCTGTAGTAAAACAGGTGGTGATGCCAGTCGGCTTCTGCGTGGTGAGGCCGTCGTAGATATCGAGATAACCCCAGCCGCCATTGATGTCCATGTAGCGGTTGGCGAGATCGCACTGCTCCTGCGCGAGGCGCTTCCACTTTTCCTTCGACGCTTCGTCCTTCGCGGTCTGATAGAGGCGGGTCAGCGCGCGCATGCCGTAGGCATGGCCCCAGGCATTGTAAGTGGTGGTCTGGTCGGCACGGCGAAGCTTTGGCAGCTCGGTCTCCATCCACGTCCCCGCCTTGGCGATCGCCGCCAGTGTCTCGGGACGCGTGTCGCCGCTATCGATGAGACCGGAAAGCGCGAGTCCGCTGGCACCCGCACGGAACGCATGATGCGCGCCGGGCAGCGGCGCGTAGATGTTCAGGCCTTTGGTCCTCGTCGGACCGCCCCACGAGCCGTTCTCGTTCTGGTCGGCGATCAGGAAATCGACGCCTCGCTTGATGGAAGCGGCGATGGTCGTTGGATTCACCTCCGCCTCAGGTTTCTCCTGGGCGATGACCGCCGTGGCGGTGGCAACGAGGGCGAAGAGGATCCGTTTCACGATGTTGTTAGTCGGGCACGACGACCACTTGTCCGTTCTCCAGGCCGCTGGCGATCTCCACCTTGTCGCCGGAGACCCTTCCGCGAATCACGGGGCGCGAGGCGCCCTTGCCGTCCGCCGTCTTCACTTGAACGCTCCAGGTGCCGCCCTCGCCGGGCTGCAGGGCCTTCGCGGGCAGCGTGATCGCCAGCTCTTCCTGGTGAACGATGAAGCGGCACTCGAAGTTCATGCCCGCAGCCACGTCGAGGTCGGCGGGGTACTCCAGCTTGTCATCCGCCGGCCACTCGGGAGTGAGATCGATGCGATATCTGCCATCGGTGCCAGGCAGGGTGGCTACTTTTTCCAAGGTGGCAGTGAGGGCGATGTCCTCACGTCCGCTGGCGGTCAGGCTGCCTTTCAGAGGCTTGCGCAGGGTGCGGGCGGTGGCTTCGTCCACCTGCGCGACCAATTGCAGGTCGGGCTCCGCGGGCACGACCGAAGCGAAGGGACGGATGAACGGAACCTTGCCGCCTTTCACCAGCGACTTGGCGAGTTCGCCGAGCGACCAGCGTCCTTCATCCAGTGAGCCGTGATAGAAAATCCCGTCTGCCGGAGCCTTGAGTTCTAACAGAACGCCATCCTTCTCCAGATCGGCGAGGTCATGCTTGCCACGCGCGGCGGCAATGCGTCCGGCTTCCAGATCAAGACGTGCACTCTCCAGCGCGCGCGGAAGATTCTTCTCGGCCTTCTCAAGGTCGATCGAGGTGCTCTTGGCGTCCGTCTCCAGTCCCTCGGCCTTGCGTGGCAGCAGAACATCGAGCATGCGCTTTGTGGAGAGCTCGGCGTGCCTGAAATCAAGTTCGGCGGACTTCACCGTGTACTGCTGGCGCTTGAGAATGATCTCTTCGGTCTGCTCGGTGAGGTCGTCCGCCTCGTACATCATCTTCAGCTGCTTGAGCTCTTCCTGCGCGGCTTCCAGGCGATGCTTGGAGGTCTCGAGATTGTCCGCCGTTTCTTCTTCTTGGGTCTTGCGACCGGTGGCAGTGAAGTAGGCGAGTTCCTCGGAGGCGACGCGTTGCGCCCGCTTCGCACCCGCGAGCTTCAGCGCGGTTTCTTCTTCCAGCTTTTGAAAGGCGAGTTCCTGGCTGGCGAGCGAGAGAGCCTGCGCCTGCACCGCGCGCTTGGTGTCCTCCAGCTTCCGGTCGTACGACTCGCGGTCGAATTTCACGAGCACGTCACCCTTCTTCACCGCGGTGCCGTGGGGAAGGATGCTCTCGATGGTAAAGTCCGCCCAGCCCTCTGGATCGATCGCGATCAGGTGCGGCTTGGCCGGCAGCAGCGTCGCGGTGAAACTCCGCTCGATGCGGAACGGCTTGCTCTCGACCGTGATCTCAGCGGCGGAGGCAGCGGCGAGCGAAGCCGCGAGGAGGGGAAGATATTTCATCAGGGTGCAGGGATTAGCGGATTCAATCCTCGGTTTTGCCTTTTCGTGCAAGCCAAAGGAAATGCCGGCGCGGGCGTCGCGCGTTCGGCGTCGCATCGATCTCATGACGAACGACCTCAAAGCCCGCGCGGCTTAGTTTGCGCTCGATATCCGGCACCGGCCGTGACGAGGCGATGGCTAACAAGCCGCCGGGTTGCAGCGCGCCGTGGGCCGCAGCCAGCCAGCGGTTGTCCTCGTGAAGTCCGCGCGCCTTGCCAGCGAGTGGCGCCGTGTCGGCGTGAATCAGCACGGCATGCAGCTCGCCATCGAAGCCATGCAAACCGGTGGGGCTGGAATCCTTGAGGATCTCCACGCGCGAGTCGGTGAGCGCGGGGCTGTCGGGAAGGAACTCGCGATGCCACTGAAGTACCACTGGCCAGGCTTCCGCGACATAGAAAGTCCCCCGCTTCTGGAGCAGGCTTTCCATCGCGCCGGCGAGCACCTCACCCAGCCCGAGACCGACCATCCACACCTTCGGCTGGCGGACGGGCTTGAAGGGAGCGCAGCCGATGCGGCCCAGTTCGCGCTCGCTGACGCGGGTCGCGGGACCGGCGAGTTGGTTGGCACCGAGTTGGAGATAGCGGCGGCCATCGTGCTCGTGGATGCCGAGCACGGAGCCGTCCGGCAAGGTGGTCTCAGCGAGGGTGATGCGCGGTTTCATGATCGCGGTTCGAAAAGTGGTTCTTTGAAAAACAACAACCCCGGCGGATCGGCCGGGGTCGTTGTTTTTGGATTTTAGGTGGAGTAGCGCCGGTTCCTTTTTGGAAGCGGCGCCCGGAACGAAGCCAATCAGAGGCCGGCCTTCAGCGTCGAGGAAGCCTTGAAGCCCACGGACTTCGACGCCGCGATCTTCATCGCTTCGCCGGTCTTCGGGTTGCGGCCTTGGCGGGCGGCGCGCTTCTTCACTTCAAAGGTGCCGAAGCCGATGATCTGGACCTTCTTGTCCTTCTTGACACCCTTCTCGATGGAACCGAGCACGGCGGCAAGAGCATCTTCGGCGGCGCGCTTGGTGGCGTCTTTGCCGAGGGCTTTCTGGATGGCTTCAACAAGTTCAGCTTTGTTCATGGCGACGACGGTATTGCGTGCGCCTTCGTGATTTGGCAAGCTAAAATGCGACAGCGAAATTCGTTGCGCGCCTAGAGCCACGGGCGCTGGCGGCTGTTTGGGACCCTCGCCGCGGGCCGTCCTTTACGATAGACGTCGTACATGGAATCGTATGCGGGAGATGAATGAAGCGGGTCACCCGGGTTGCGAGCCCTGCGTTCGCGAAGGCGCGCGCACGGTTGCCGGAGCGGCCCCGGCGGCACGTGCCGGACTTGAGCTGCCGTTCCTCGATGCCGCCTCCGCCAGGGGCTACTTCACGCCGGACGAGGACGAGGTGGTACGAGTACGATACGCGCAGTACTTGGGCGTGCGCGGCGCCCTGCTCTCCACGCTGGCGGAGCTGGAGAAGGCGTGCGCGCCGGTGAACGGTGGCTGGGAGAAGCAGTTGCCTGCCTTCGCCGTGGCCTTCGCCGCCGCATGCCTGCTGCTGCGCCAGGCGCGCGGCGTGGCAAGCGTGGCCGGAAAGCACCCGCTGCTGGCAAAGAAGCTCGATGAGCCCTCCCCGGTCCACGGCATTCCCCGGAAAACCTTTACCTTTCTCTTTCGCGCGACCACCGACCCGTTGCGCCTCATCCTTTTCCGCGAGGCGGCCACTTTCTACGATAAACATCGTAGCAAAATCGCCGGCCTTGGCTCCCATCCTGACCTCACACCGGCCGTCAGCCTGTTAGAAGAAGAGGACGAATGGATCGAGCGCCGCAAGCGGGACATCGTTCGCCGCCGCCTGGCCTACGGATGGCACTCCTTCCTGCGGCGTCATCGCTCCGCATGGGCGCAGTCGGTCTTCGGGGTCTTCGAATGGTCCGGCCGCGCGATTTCGGAGTTGCGCCAGCCGGGGGTGAAACCCGCCGGTGCGCCGAAGCGCGTGACTCCGGAGTTGCGGGAAAAAATCCTCCGGCTCGCCAAACCGGGAGATGTCTTCGTCACCCGCCATGATGACGCGATGAGCAATCTCTTTCTGCCGGGTCACTGGCCGCACGCCGCGTTTTTCATCGGCACGGAATCCCAGCGGATCGCGCTCGGCATGGACACACCACCCGCGGGAGCAGCCGATCCGGTGGTCTTCCTGGAGGCGAAAAAAGATGGCGTCCGGTTCCGGCCGGCGAGTGACACGTTAGAGGTGGACGCCCTCGTCATCCTCCGGCCACCGCTCGGTGCGATGGAACTCGCGGCTTCTCTGGCACGCGGGATGCGTCATGTCGACAAGCCGTACGATTTCGCCTTCGACTTCCGAAATTCCGACCGGCTTGCCTGTACCGCTGTCATCTACCGTGCCTATCATGGCGCGGGTGAACTCGCCTTTTCCTTGGTGGAAACCGGCGGTCGCCTCTGCTTGCCCGCGGAGGAACTGATCTCCCAGGCACTCGCCCAAGGGTTCCGTGTGGTGGCGACCTGTGGCGTGGGGAAGGACGAAATCGTTTCAGGAACCCGCGCGGAGCTGGTTTTGCACGCCAGCCGGAGCGCTCTTTGAAGAAGTCGTAACACGCACGAAACCAGCGTTTCAGAGAGCTTGTGAAATTTTTCACAAATAGCTCTTGCGCCGTTACAAAACCCTTTGTTACAGCCCCGGCGCGTTTCCGCCAAAACGCCTTCCGGCATGATCCGTCGTTCCATTTTCCCGATCTTCTTCGCGTTGCTGTGCGCTGCGACGCCTGTGCGCGCCGCTGAAGAGGGCCATGAGGCTCCTGTCGCGGCGGTCGAGCATGATGCTCACGCCACCCCCGCCCACGGCGAGGCAGCTGGTGCTGACGAGCATGGTGCGGCTGCTGCCGAGCATCACGCCGAAGGCGGCCACCACGCTCTTCCGCTGGATGCTCCCCGCCTCAGCGACTCGCTCCCGATCAACAACTCGATGATCATGGTCTGGCTCGCGGTCGGCGTGATTGTCCTCTTCGCGCGCATCGCCACCAAGAAGATGAGCCTGGTCCCGCAGGGCGTTCAGAACTTCGCCGAGTGGGCGGTCGAGTCGCTCTATGACTTCCTTTCCAGCCTGATGGGCAAGCATCTCGCCACGCGGACCTTCTGGTTCTTCGGCACGATCTTCTTCTTCATCTTGGTGAACAACTACATGGGTCTCATCCCGGGCGTCGGCACCGTCGGATGGAAGGATGCCCATGGTCACATGGTCGCCCCTCTCCTGCGCGGCGCCAATGCTGACATCAACATGACTGCCGCGATGGCCTTCACCTTCGCGATCCTCTGGTTCTACTGGGCGATCACCGAAAACGGCATCAAGGGCTTCATCGCCCACATCTTCGCCCCGAAGGGCACCTTCACCGGCGTGATGGCGGCGATGATGATCCCGATCTTCCTCTTCGTCGGCGTGCTGGAAGTGATCTCCATCATGATCCGCCCGGTCGCCCTCACCTTCCGTCTTCTGGGTAACATCTACGGCGGTGAGCAGACCTTGGAAGCCCTGATGGGGCTCGTGCCCGAGAAGCTGGCATTCCTGCCGGCGCTGCCATTCTGCTTCATGGAGCTCCTCGTCGGCTTCGTCCAGGCGCTCGTCTTCACCCTGCTCTGCGCAATTTTCCTCAAGCTCATCTGCGACCACGGCGATCACGACCACGCCGAAGAAGGGCACCACTAAGAATTTCGACAGCTTGACCATGGCAATGACCGTGGGAGCCGCCGGAAACCACAACCAAACGCTACAAGACAATGGTATTCAGCAAAGCATTCGCAGTCGCCTTCGCCGCCCTCGGCGGTGGCCTCGGCATCGGCATCCTCGGCTCCAAGGCCGCGGAAGCTACCGGCCGCAACCCCGGCGCAGCCACCCCGATCCTCGTGATCTCGATCATTCTGGCCGCGCTTGTCGAAGGTATCTTCATTCTGACCGCCTTCGCTGTCAGCGGAATCTGATTCCGTTTTTGCCGCGCGCATCCGAAACGGTGCGCGCGGCACTCCTTCTCCAATTTCCGATTTCCCACCTGCCATGATGACGATCATCCTCGCCGCTACCGAACAAGCGGGTCCTCTTGAAACCATCCAGAAGACTTTCGGCCTCAGCGCGCCGTTCTTCATCGCGCAGGTGATCAATTTCTTCCTGGTGATCTTCGTGCTGAAGAAGTTCGCCTTCGGCCCCATCCAGAAGATGCTGGAAGAGCGCCGCGGCCGCATCGCCGAGGGCGAAGCGAAGCTCAAGCAAATCGAGCAGCAGCTTGCCGACTCCGAGCGCAACACCGCCGCCGCGATTGCCAAGGCCAACGAAGACGCCGCTCGTCTGATCAACGAGGCCAAGACCAGCGCCGCCGCCCTTTCCGAGCAGAAGGCACAGGAAGCCATCGCTACCGCCCAGCAGATTCTCGCCAAGGCCGAAGCCGCAGCCCTCGCCGAGCGCGCCGCGATCAAGGCAGAGCTCAAGCAGGAGTTCGGCCGCCTCGTCACCGCCACCACCGCGCAGGTCACCGGCAAGGTCCTCACCTCCGACGACCAGAGCCGCATCAATCAGGAAGCGCTCGCTTCGGTCGAAGCCTGATCCGGATCTCCCTTCTCTAACGCCTCGTCATGAAAATCACCAAGGTCGCCAACGCCGAAGCGCGCCGCATCTTCCGGTTCTGCCAGACCGGTGGACGTCTTGACGAAGCCAGGTTCTCCTCCGCGATCAAGACGATCGTGGAGCAAAAGCCGCGCGATTACCGCGGCATCCTGTCCGCCCTCAAGCGCCTCGTCCGCCTTGAGCTCGAGCGCCGCCACGTCGTCGTGGAAAGCGCCGCTCCGCTTGATTTGGGCGAGCAGCAGCGCGTCGTCTCCGGCCTCATGGCGAAGTACGGCAACGACCTCACTTTCGAATACCGCGTCACTCCCGAACTCCTCGGGGGACTCAAGGTCCGCGTCGGCAACGACGTTTTCGACGGCTCCGTGAAGGGCCGTCTCGACCGCCTCGCCGAAGCATTCTGATCCACGGCATCTCCGCCATTGCTGAACACGCACTGAAACTCTGAAAACTAGCAAACTCGTCCCATGAGCAGCATCCTCCAGGAACTTGAAAAGGAGATCGCCAACGTCACGGCCTCCGTCCAGAAGTCGAATGTCGGTGTCGTCCGCGAAGTCGGTGACGGCGTGGCGAAAGTGGAAGGTCTTTCCGACGTGGCGCTCAACGAGATGATCTCGTTCCCGGGCGGCGTGACCGGTCTGGCGATGAACCTTGAAGAAGGTGAAGTCGGCGTCGTGCTCCTCGGCAACTACGACAAGGTCGTCGCCGGCATGGAATGCTCCACCACTGGCAAGCTGCTCTCCGTGCCAGTCGGCCGCAAGGTCTTCGGCCGCGTGGTGGATGCGCTCGGCAATCCGATCGACGGCAAGGGCCCGATCGAAGCTGCCGCTCAATATCCGATGGAGAAAATCGCTCCCGGCATCATCAAGCGCAAGTCGGTGTCCGTTCCGGTGCAGACCGGTATCATGTCGATTGACGCGATGATCCCGGTTGGCCGCGGCCAGCGCGAGCTCATCATCGGTGACCGTGCGACCGGCAAGACCACGATCGCCGTCGACACCATCATTTCCCAGGCCAAGCAGAACAAGGCGGCAGAGCAGGGCAAGCTGCAGAACCACAAGCCGCTTTATTGCATCTACGTCGCCATCGGCCAGAAGCTCTCGAACGTGGCCCGTATCCAGAAGACGCTCGAGGACTCGGGCGCGATGGAATACACCACCATCGTTTCCGCCTCCGCTTCGGACGCCGCGGCCATGCAGTTCCTGGCTCCCTACGCCGGCTGCGCGATCGCCGAATACATGATGGATCAGGGTCAGGATTGCCTGATCGTGTTCGATGACCTTTCCAAGCACGCCGTGGCCTACCGCCAGGTCGCGCTGATCCTGAAGCGCCCCTCCGGCCGCGAAGCGTATCCGGGTGACGTCTTCTACCTCCACAGCCGGTTGCTCGAGCGCTCCGCTCGTCTCTCCGAGGCTGCGGGTGGTGGCTCGCTTACCGCGCTGCCGATCATCGAGACGCAGGCCGGTGACGTGTCCGCCTACATTCCGACCAACGTGATCTCGATCACCGACGGCCAGATCTACCTCGAAACCGACCTCTTCTACCAGGGCATCCGCCCCGCCATCTCGGTGGGTCTCTCGGTGTCCCGCGTGGGTTCGGCCGCCCAGACCAAGACCATCAAGTCCGTCGCTGGCACCACCAAGCTCGACCTCGCCCAGTTCCGCGAACTCCAGGCCTTCGCCCAGTTCGGTTCGGACCTCGACGCCTCCACCAAGAAGAAGCTCGAGCGTGGCCAGCGCATCGTGGAACTCTTCAAGCAGAACCAGTACTCGCCGCTCTCCATGGAAATGGAGTCGGTGTTCCTGTTCGCGATGCAGAATGGCTACTTCGATGACGTGAAGGTCACCGACATCAAGCGCTGCCAGGCCGCGATGGGTGAATATTTCGAGACCCGCAAGACCGAGCTTCTCGACAAGATCCGCAACGAAAAGCCGGACCTCAAGAAGGACGCCGCTGCTGTCGAAGCCGTGAAGACGGCGCTCAACGACTTCAAGGCTTCCTGGAAGTAATCCGCGTTTCTCTTCTTCTCTGGTTTCCCGTCTCTCGCTTCTAACTTCTCATGGCTAATCTTCGCGACATCCGCCGGCGCATCAAGTCGGTCAAGAACACCGCCCAGATCACGCGGGCGATGCAGCTTGTTGCCGCAGCCAAGATGAAGAAGGCGCAGGACCAGGCATTGGCCGGCCGCGACTACGCGGACCTGCTGAACCAGGTGCTGGTGAATCTGAAGGAAAACGTGGGTGAGGAAGCTCACCCGCTGCTCCAGGCGAAGGAAGGCGGCAAGGAGCTGGTTCTGGTCATCTCCACCGACAAGGGCCTTTGCGGCGGTCTCAATACCAACCTCGGCAAGAAGATCCGCGCCGAGGTCTCGAAGGACGCCGACATCGTCACCGTGGGCCGCAAGCTGCGCAACCAGCTCGCCAAGTCCGGCCGCAACATGGTGGCTGACTTCGAAGTGAAGGACCCGGTGCCCTTCGCTGAAGCCCGTCCGATCGCGAAGTTCCTGACCAAGGCCTTCCTCGAGGGCGGCTACAGCAAGGTCAGCGTCGCCTTCTCGAACTACGTCACCGTGATGCGCCAGGAGCCGACCATCGTGCAGCTCCTGCCGATCTCGACCGCCGACCTCGGCGAGAAGCAGGACTACGAAGGCATGGGCAAGGACGTGAAGGTCAGCGAGACCAACCACGCCGCCGCGCTTTCCAAGGACTACCTCTTCGAGCCCAGCGGCAAGGACGTCCTCGATACCCTGCTTCCGCTCTATATCAACTTCCAGGTCTATCAGATGCTGGTCGAGAGCCGTGCCTCCGAGCACTCCGCGCGAATGGTCGCCATGAAGGGCGCCACCGACAACGCGAAGAAGTTCATCAAGGAGCTCACGCTCGAATACAACAAGCTGCGCCAGGCGGCGATCACCGCCGAGCTGCTTGAAATCACCACCGCCATGAGGGCGATGCAGTGATCCGATTCTTCCCCGATTGATTCCCGACCTGATGTCGAATTTCTCCAAGATTGCCATCGCTACCGCTTCTGCCGCGGCCCTGCTCCTTTCGAGCTGCGCGTCCATCGTCAGCCGAGCGAGCCGTGATGTTTCGATTCAGTCCAATCCCTCGGGATTGAACTTCTCGATCATCAACAAGAACGGCGAGACCATCCACAGCGGCACGACTCCACAAGTGGTGAATCTCTCTGCACGCGGTGGATACTTCGTTCCGGCCAAATACACGATCGAAGTGAAGCGCGCCGGCAAGGTGATCAGCAGCCAGACGGTGACCGCCAGCTTGAACGGCTGGTATGCCGGCAATATCATTTTCGGTGGACTGGTCGGCTTGATCATCGTCGATCCTCTCACCGGTGCAATGTATCGCCTGCCCGGCACGATCCACCTCGAAACCGGCTCCGGATCTACTCTTGCATCCACTGACTCACGCTCGCTCAAGCTTGCGAGCATTGAAACTCTGACGCCTGAGCAGCGCGCCAGCCTCGTCCGCCTCTAAGACCTGTCCCTCTCAAACCGAACACCAGCCCACTCTTGCGATGAGCAATCAAGGAACCATCGTCCAGGTCATCGGCGCCGTCGTTGACGCCGACTTCTCGAAAGCCACTGCGCTGCCGGGGATCTACAACGCCCTCGAAGTCACCTATGACTTGAACGGCGTGAATACCAAGCTCGTGCTCGAAGTGCAGCAGCACCTCGGCGACGGCTGGGTCCGCGCGGTCGCGATGTCCGCTTCCGACGGCCTCAAGCGTGGCATGCTCCTCTCCGATACTGGCAAGCCCATCGCCGTGCCGGTCGGCAAGCAGGTGCTCGGTCGTATCTTCAACGTGACCGGCGATCTGGTGGACGAAAACGTTCCGCTTCCAGATGCGAATTTCCGCTCGCCGATTCACCGCGCTGCCCCGCTGCTCGTCGAGCAGTCGGCCACCACGGAAATCCTTCCCACCGGTATCAAGGTCATCGACCTCATCTGCCCGCTGCTCAAGGGCGGCAAGGGCGGCATGTTCGGTGGTGCAGGCGTCGGCAAGACCGTCGTCATCATGGAGCTCATCAACAACATCGCCAAGGCGCACGGTGGTTTCTCCGTCTTCGCCGGCGTGGGTGAGCGCACCCGTGAGGGCAATGACCTCTACTGGGAAATGATCGAGTCCGGCGTTATCGCCACCGAGAAGGACGACAAGGGTCACATCGCTCTCAATGCCGATGGCACTCCGAAGCTCGCCGAAGGTTCCAAGGTGGCGCTTTGCTACGGCCAGATGAATGAGCCTCCGGGCGCCCGTCTCCGCGTCGCGCTCTCCGCCCTGACCATGGCCGAGCACTTCCGCGACCAGGACAACCAGGACGTGCTTCTCTTCGTCGATAACATCTTCCGCTTCTCTCAAGCCGGTTCCGAGGTGTCCGCTCTTCTGGGCCGCACCCCGTCCGCGGTGGGTTACCAGCCGACCCTCTCCGAGGAAATGGCCGGTCTCCAGGAGCGCATCACCTCCACCAACAAGGGCTCGATCACCTCGATCCAGGCCGTGTACGTGCCGGCGGACGACCTTACCGACCCCGCTCCCGCCAATACCTTCGCTCACCTTGACGCGACGGTGGTGCTTGAGCGCTCGCTCGCTGAGCAGGCACTCTTCCCGGCCGTGGACCCGCTCGCTTCCACCTCGAAGGCGCTCGCGCCGGAAGTCGTGGGTGCCGAGCACTACCGCGTCGCCCGTGGCGTCCAGCAGGTGCTCCAGCGCTACAAGGACCTCCAGGACATCATCGCGATTCTCGGCATGGACGAGCTTTCGGACGATGACAAGATGACTGTCTTCCGCGCCCGCAAGATCCAGCGCTTCCTGACCCAGCCGTTCCACGTGGCCGAAATCTTCACCAACGTGCCCGGCGCCCTCTGCTCGATCGAAGAAACCGTGAAGGGCTTCGCCGAGATCCTCGACGGCAAGTGGGACGACGTGCCGGAAGGCAACTTCTACATGAAGGCCGGCATCGACAGCGTTGCGAAGGACTGATCCGGAGTTTGCTAGTTTTCAGTGTTCAGTTTTCAGGCAAAGGCCGGAATTCTGAACCTGAAAACTGAAAACTAGAACCTAGTAACTTTCATGGCCCTACACCTCGAAATCGTCACCCCGGAGAAGAAGATCTTCTCCGACACCGTCGGCAACGTCTATCTGCCCGGGGCCGATGGCGAGCTTGGCATCCTCGATGGCCACGCCGCGCTCGTGACGGCGCTGCACCCCGGTGAACTCCGCTATGACAAGGACGGCAAGACCGTCATCCTTGCGATCGGCACCGGCTTCGCGGAAGTCACCGAGCACAAGGTCAATGTCCTCACCGACATGGCCCTTGGCGAAGAGCAGGTCGACGAGTCCAAGGTCGAGGCCGCCATGAAGCGCGCTGAAGAGCAGCTCAAGGGCATCAGCCACGACCACGACGCCGAAGAGGTGGCTCACCTCCAGGCCGTCATCGCCAAGTCGATGGCCCAGCTCCGCCTCAAGCGCCGTCCGAAGCTCTAATCGATTCGATCCCCAGCGGATCGCATCCCGAAAACTTCAAAGCCCGCTCCGGTTCCCGGTGCGGGCTTTTCCATTGCGAGAAACCGGGAGTCGAAGCCTCCTCAGGTTTTTCAGAAACTCGGTGCGCTACTTCTTACTTCCGCCGCCGGCGCATGAGCAGGGGCAGGGCCGCCAAGCCCAGTAGCGCGGACGAAGGCTCCGGCACCATCTGGATCTCGAACAAGCTCTGGAACAGCGACACCCGGTGGGCGTTGTCGCGGTCCGAGAAGACGTAGAGGCTGAAGGACTGGATGGCGTGGGTGCCGAAGTCGAAATAGGCGCGGTAGGCGGGTGCGTTGTTCGGATTTCCCGCGGGGCCGGAGAGCACGTAGTTCAGCGTCTGGCCGCTGCCGGCCGCGATGGTTCCGAGGGTGAGGCTGGAGCCGAGGTTCTTGCTGAAGTCCGCGTCATAGCCGCTGCCCATCGGGCCGAAGTTCTGGCCTTGGAAGGCCTCCGCGGCGACCGCGTCACGGAAACCGTCGCCCACCGAAAGGTCCGTCTTGTCGGAGTCGATGTCATCGATCCCCAGATTGATGAGCAGCACCGGCTGGGAGAACGTGAAGTCGTAGCGCTGATAGTGGAGCAGGCTGCCGTTGAGATTGTTCGCGTCGTCCTGGGTGGCGAAGTTGAATCCGGTCGGGTTCGCGGACGGAACGTAGGTGAGGTTGCGCGTGGCCGGGTCGGCCGTGCCGACGAGGGAGCTGGTGAACGTCAGCGTGACTCCGTCCTTGGTCATCGAGCCCGAGGTGGCCCCATCCTTGTAGCCGGTCTGGGTCGTGGCGCCGTTGGTCCACGTGTCCGTGACGAAGGAGAAAGAAGTGGTCGCTGCGTCTGTACGAGCTGCCACGAGGGCAAGCGCCACCGCGAGGGGAGAAACCAAACGAAAGTTCATGGAGGGAGCAGGGGAGAGAGCCCGGGTTTGCTACGGGAAACCTGCCATTTTGGCAATCCTAATTAATTTTCTGTTAGCAATTTCAAAAAGCTCTCGTTTCTTCGATTCGAGGCAGCACGCCGTTTTGGCGATAGAGCTCACTTTGCAGTGGATTATAAATTGATCGACTGACTTTATTGACTTCAGAAATTTAAATATCTATTAGAAGAGCCTCCCACTTCACCCACCCCACATGCACTTTGACCCCGAGCAATTGCGTGTCTTCTCTGCATTAATGATAGAAGGCTCGACCTCCCGGGCTTCGCTGGAACTCCGAACCAGCCGCTCCAACGTCCGGCGAATCTGGCAGAATCTCGAAGAACAGCTGGGCGAACCGCTGTTCGTGACGCGAGACAATGGCGACACTGAACCCACAACTGCCGCCCGCCGCCTCGAACGGGAAATGACCTCCCTTTTGGAAGAGGTCCGCCGCTTCGAGGCCAGCGTCCGCAAGATTCACATGAATGGCCGCGTGCTGCGCTTGGGCGCGGACCGGAATCTCTTCAATACCGGGCATTTCGGCCGGGTCTTCAATACCCTGCGCCACGATCCGCGGTTCCGCATCTCCTTCCTGGAAGTCGGAGCAGCCGATGGCAAGGCAGCCTTGGAAGCCGGTTCCTGTGACCTCCTGTTTTCGATCGAGGGTGTGCCAGGACGCCGTTTGGAGTCCCGGGAGTTGCCGCCGATGTCCCTCGATGTCGCCTGCTCCCGCGACCGGCATGATTCCTCGCCGGTCCAGCCGGAGGAGTTGGCGAACCTGAGCTGGTCACTCGCCACGATCACCGAAAAGCCGCGTGCGCTGGACACCCTCCGGCACATCCGGAAGTCAGGTGGTGGAGAAGGGCAGTTGTGCACTCAACATCATTTCATGCGTTGGGCGGAAGACACGAAGTCGGCGGAAGCCGAGGCTATGGTCTGCGTCCGGCCGGTATCCTTCCATCGTCTATCACAGGTGATGTTCCTGCCCCTGGGCCTGGAGGCGGGTTATCCGATGAACGTCTCCTACCTCAAGCAGCACCCCTACGAGTTTTTGGAAACCATGGTCGGCCAAGTCGACCGTGCCCTGCAATCTCCCCTCCCAACTCCCCCCGATGGACTTCGATCTGGCCAGTCTTGAGACCTTCGTCCGGCTCGCGGACTGCGGCTGTTTCTCAGAAGTTGCACGCGCGCAGGAGATCTCCCAGCCGGCGGTGACCTTCCGCATGGCGAAGCTGGAGTCCGTGATCGGGCTCCGCCTGTTCCAGCGCCATCAGGACGGGCTCCAATTGACCCGCGAGGGCGTGACCTTGCTCGAGCAGGCGAAACGAGTCCTCCAGGAGCATCAGGCGCTCGGCGTCCGCATGGCTCACTTTGTGCGCGAGGCGCGCGGGACGGTGAAGGTCATGGTTGACCGCTCCGAGGTCGGCGATCGCCTCGTCTCATCCTTGGAAAAGGGCCGTCAGGCAGCTGGAGCGCTTGAAGTGGTGCGCCCGGGCCCAGGCCAGACATGGGATGATGCGCTCCGCGACCATGCCGTGGACATCGTGGTCACCGGCACTTTCCTTCATGTGGGGGACCAAGCCTCACTCCAGCGCTACGATCTCGAGCGGCAGCGCGGCTCGACCTTGGCGTGGAATCGGGACTACTTCGACTTCGATCCGGTCCGCTTCCAGTTTCCTGAGGTGCTGCGTTCCACGATTCTGGTCCCCGGCGAGTCGCTGGTCCCGGGATACCGTCCTTTCCTCGAGAAATGGTGCCTTGAAACCTACGGCTTGCTCCCTCCCGACCTGCTCTCCTTCGAGGATGAGGCATCCGCTCTGGATGCGTGCATCGCCGGCTTGGGCGTCATGGTGTTTCCGGGCGATGCCGATCAGCGGATGAATTTGTCGAGGACCGGACTGGGAATCATGAAGGCCTTTGAATTCCTCCTGCCGGATGCCTACAGCTTCTCGATCTTCATTCGCGCCGGCGAGCGCCAGCCGCTGGTGCTCCAGACGGCGATGAAAGTCAGCGAGCTTCATGCGACGCAGCACCGCGCCGCTTGAATGTATGTCCCGATGGATCATACGGTAGCGCTTATTAGCTGATAAAGGAAAAGTCCCGGCAGTGAGTTGAGGGCGACGGTGGAAACCGGCATGCTGGTCCTCGCATGAAATGCAGCAGCCTCCCACTGCTTCTTCTTGCACTGGCCAGCTCCCCCGGAATCTCCGGCGGCCAAGTGCTCGTCGATAGCGCATCCAACTACAGTGATTTGTTCGGCCCTGGCGGAAGCGAGGTGACCGTGAATCCTCCCGACTCGCTCATTGGACTCACCGTTGGCGGTTCGAAGTCCGGTGACTTGGGTACCTATTGGAAAGCCGAAGCCGATGGCGGCGCGAGCTTGAAGGTCGTCGTCGGCGTGGCCGAGACCGGAGCCCAAGTGGCTCTGAACGATGGCAAACTCCAATTCAACATCAGCAACAACGAGTCCAGCATCCTCGGGGCGCTCGGCATCGGCGGTGCCCTGGATCTCGACTGGTCCGCCACCGCGACCTTCAACAAGTCGGGAAACCAACTCCTGCTGGCGCCGAACACGACCTACCAGCTCACCTTCGATGTCGATGGTAGCAATGGCCTGCTGAACTCGACCCTGGGAATCTTTCCGACTTTCGGCGTGGAGCTCCTCGATGGAAACAGCGCTGCGGTAGATGCTGCCGGAGGTGGCAAGCTCGTGAACATCATCGGTCTGGAGCTCCTCGGGATCGTCGGATCACCTCCGTATTCGGGACGGGCCGTCGTTCAGTTCCAGACCGGCTCCACGGTGGCTTCAGGTCCTGCGGGTGTTCGTTTCACCGGCTCTGCTCTCGCCCCTGCGACCGTCCTCAATTTGGGCACCGAGTTCGCTTCGGTCACCAATCTCAACATTGCCGTGGTGCCGGAGCCTTCCGTGCTCGGCTTGGCAGGTCTCGGTGCCGTGGCGCTTTTCCGCCGCCGCCGCACCGCCTGAAAAATTTCCGGCTACATAGTGTGTGACAGCACTACCGGCGGCATCGGTGAATCCCGGTGCCGCCGGTTTTTTGTGATTGGCTGATCAGATCAGGTCGCCAGTGGTGGCGGCATGTCGCAGGCGGGAGCCACCGGTTCGGCAGCTTTCTCCGCCGCATCGCGTCCGGCGTTTGCTCCCTTGCGCAGCGCATCGCGCAGGCCCGTGGGCATCAGCTCCTTCGCGAAGCAAGCAGCGAAGCATGCGCCGAAGGCGGCCCCGTAAGCGATGTCATGAGCCGCCCCGGCAAGGGCTTCCCTCAGCTTAGGGGCCGCCTCCCGCGCCATGGAGCTGGCATCGTGGCGGGCTGTATCAAACGCCTCGGAGAAACTCGTGTAGCGCGCTGCCCGGGGCTCGGCATTCGCGGAGTGTTCAGGAAATTCTTCAAATGCATTCATAGTGGTGATCGTGCGAGTAGAGGATTCACGAAGTGCGCGATTCGCGCGATGGGAATTCCGGCTTCAATTTCGACCCGCTCGCGGATTTGCCAAATCGACTTTGAATAGTTGTCGGTGCGCGTCGTCGAAGGTGCTGAATACGAAATTCATCATCATGAAAAAGCCGATCATCCTCTTGGCTGTCGCCCTGGTTTCCATGTTTGCAGCTCCCGCCGCTGAAGCGCGCGGCTGCGGACGCGTCTATGTGAGCTTTCACCGTTCGTGCGGTGGACCTGCGTGGCTGGAGACCTACATCGCTTTCTATGATCGCTGCGGTCATCCCATCTTCCGCACGCGCATCATTCCGGCCCGTCGCCACTACTACGCTCGCCCTTCTTGCCCGCCGCCTGCGTACTACCACGACTATGGTAGCCGCGGCTGCCGCTGATCCACTTTCCGTGCCGTGACGGCCCGGCCATGGCTCACGCCGTGGCCGGGCTTTTTCATCACACACACCATCCATGCATCGCCATTGGTCGCGGCTTGCGTGAATGCTTGATGATGCGTTCGTGAAATCATCCGCGCATCACCTTCGCGCGCAGCATCACATCCGGGCCGAATCTCCGGAACGCGGCATCCTTCAAAACAAGTCCTTCTGGGAAGCCATTGCCCGCCACTGCTGGCAGTGGACCCCCACTCGCGATCGGCGCGAGAAAGGCGACCCATTCATCGACGAGGCCTGCTTCTAACAGACTCGCCGCGAGCCGTCCGCCGCACTCAACGAGCACTGCAGAGACGCCGCGTTCATGCGCCAGTTTCCGCAGCGACTCTTCGGGATGGGCGCGATCATCGATCAGCGTGCGCTCGCGGTGCGCGTCGGTGAAAAGCGGCGCATCCATCGGCAAGCTCGCCGGATCGGCGGTGAGCACCAGCCGCCATGGCTGGAGCCTCCCTTCCAACAACTGCGGATCGCGCAGGTCGAGTCGCGGGCGGTCCTTGCGCACGGTTTCGCCGGAGGTCACCACGGCATCGACTTCGGCACGCAGCCGCTGGACTTCGGCGCGTGCTTCTTCACCGGTGAGCCACATCCCTTCACCGGGCGGACGCGTGATGCGACCGTCGAGGCTCATCGCGGTTTTCAGGATCACCCACGGCAGGCCGGTGCGCTGGACCTTCGTGAAAGCGCGGATCAATTCCGCCGCCTCGTCCGCCAGCACGCCGCGCGTCACCGCGATGCCGCTTTTCTCTAACAGTTGGTCTGCGCGACCCGCGTGCGCCGGATTCGGATCCTCCGCTGCATAGACCACGCGTGCCACCCCGGCTTCGATCAGGCCGTCGGTGCAGGGCGGCGTGCGCCCGTGGGTCGAGCAGGGTTCCAGGGTCACATACACGGTGGAGCCCTTGAGCGCTTCGTCACCATGGGCAGCTCGCACGGCGGCCATGGCCTCGCGTTCGGCATGGGGCAGACCAGCTCCGTGATGCCATCCCGCACCGAGTTCCACGCCGTCTTTCACCACCACCGCGCCGACCGGCGGATTGGGTGAAGTGCGGCCCACACCCTTTCTTCCCTCTTCGATCGCCCGCCGCATCCACGGCACGTCTTCACCTTGCATGGACATTGAAAGGGCATTTTCTGGAAATCTGCGCAAGCCCTTGGAATCCCTGTTGATGCAGCACCAACAACAGGCCAATTTCACGTATGAGTGGTAGTCGTCTGATTGCCATCTGTTCCCAACCTGCAACCTGCGTATGAAAAAACTCATCGTCGCGCTCATTGCGCTATCCTCCATCCCCGCCATCGCCGACCAGGCGGCGGAGATGTATCAAGCCGGCGTCGCCGCGGTCAAAGATGGCGACATCGTCGCCGCCGAAACCGCTTTCCGCGGAGCCCTGAAGCTGCGGCCGACCTATGCCGACGCCCGCTATCAACTCACCGAGCTCAAGAACAACCGCGACATGATCGTGGCCCGGGGACGGGCGAAGGAGCTATCGAAGTACACCCTCGCCGAGGTGAACTTCGACAAGGCAGAGCTATCCGAAGCACTGGCCGCACTGGCGATCATGGTCGAGGAGAAGTCCGAGAAGAAGTTCTCGCCGAACTTCGTCGTTCAGGATCCTAGCAAGAAGCTCGGCTCCACGATCGTGACGGTTCAAGTGAAAGGGGTGCCCGCCAGCGGCATCCTGGACATGCTCGTTTCCCAGGCTGGCGCGAAGGTGAAGTATGAAGAGCACGCCATCATCGTGAAGCCGGCCAGTGAAGGCGCGCCTGCTCCGGCGGCTGCTCCCGCCAAACCGGCTGACAAGGAATAGCCGCGGTTTCTTCTCATTGCATTGCTCATGATGGAAAGTCCGCCCACGCTCCACCGCGTGGGCGGACTTGTCGTGATCACCGGCGGCGAAGGCGGATTGGGCCGGGCGCTCTCCGCCGCCTTTGAAAAGGCTGGCCACACGGTGCTCGCTCCCGGCCGCCGCGAGCTCGATGTGACCGATCCGGGAGCCGTTCGCGATTTCTTCCGCCGTCACGAGCCCGAGCTTCTGGTCTGCAATGCCGGCATCACCCGCGATGCTCCCCTCGCCCGCCTGGATGAGGAGGCATGGGATCAGGTCATCGACGTCAATCTCCGTGGCGCCGCCCGTTGCGCCGCGGCCGCCTCCCGCCCGATGCTGCGCGCACGGCGGGGCCACATCGTCTTCATCTCCAGCTTCTCCGCCCTCCATCCGCCGGCAGGGCAAGCGGCCTACGCCGCCGCGAAAGCCGGGCTCATCGGCCTCGGGAAAAGCCTCGCCCGCGAACTCGGACCTGCCGGGATCCGGGTGAATGGCATCCTTCCCGGCTTCCTCGATACCCCCATGACCGCGGGACTTTCCGGGGAGCGCCGCGAGCAGATCCGGCGCGACCATGTGCTCGGCCGGTCTAACACGCCGGAGGCCGTCGCCTCATTCCTGGTCCACCTTCACGATCACCTTCCCCACACCTCCGGCCAGGTTTTCCAGCTCGACAGCCGGATTGGCTGAAAATGTCGCATTGACCGATCCCCCCGGACCTCTAAGTTACGCGCCCATGAAAACCCGTCTCGCCGCCGCCGCCGCCATCGCGTTCCTCGCGTCGTGTGGCCAGAACGCTTATAACAGCGCGAATGCAACCGCCGGCCGCACGCTCACGACGGCGAACCGCACCTACGGCGAGATCCGGCCCACCGCCGGCCGCACCTACGAGGCAGTGAATCGCTCCGGAGCGACCGTGAACCGCACCGTCGGCACCGCCCAGCGCACGTATTACAATGCGCCGGCCACCGTCCAGCGCACGAATGGCACCGTCGGTCGCGCGCTGAATGCCGTGAACCGCTCCCTGCAGTGATCAGCCGCTGACGCGGCGTCCACCCTCGGGGATCACCTCGAAGCGCAGCCAGCGCGTTCCCGGTGGCAGTAGCTGCGGGAACAAGTCCGCCCACTCGGCGATCACGATTCCCGGTTCGTCGAAAAATTCGTCCCAGCCGATGCCGAGCAGCTCGGCGTCATCCTTCAGCCGGTAGAGGTCGAAGTGGAAAAGCGGCAGCCGCCCGCCCCGGTATTCATGCACCAGCGCAAAGGTCGGGCTGGTCACCTCGCCCGCGTAGCCCGCGCCTTTCGCCAAGCCTTTGACGAAACGCGTCTTCCCCGCCCCCAGCCCGCCGACCAGCGCGAGCACGCTGCCGGGCTGCATCTCCGCCGCGATTTCCGCGCCTAGCGCTTCCATTTCCGTCTCATCGCGCACCAGCCGCTCCATGGCCCGCAGAATCCCGATCAGATTCCTCGCGTCGATTTCAAAAAATTCCCTTGCCCGATTCGCGGACCCGTGGTGATCTCCCCGCCCGCCCGGCTCCCGGGTGGCCACCATCCCTTTTCAGCCATGGCGTACGCAGTCATCAAAACCGGCGGTAAACAATACCGCGTCCAACAGGGCGACAAGATCGACGTCGAGAAGCTCGATGTCGAAGTCGATGCGACCCTCACTTTCGACGTCCTCATGGTCGGTGAAGGCGGCAGCATCAAGCTCGGTGCCCCGCTTGTCGATGGCGCCAGCGTCACTGCCAAGGTCGTCCAGCAGCATCGCGGACCCAAGGGCGTTGCCTTCAAGTTCAAGCGCCGCAAGGGTTTCCACAAGACCAAGGGCTTCCGCCGCCATCTTACCCAGCTGGAGATCGTCTCCATCGCGGGCTAATCCAGTTCTCCAACCACTCTCTCGTCATGGCTCACAAGAAAGGTCAAGGCTCCGTCAAGAACGGTCGCGACTCGCGCTCCAAGCGTCTCGGCGTCAAGAAGTTCGGCGGCCAAGCCGTTATCCCGGGCAACATCATCATCCGCCAGCGCGGCACCAAGTGGCACCCCGGTGCCGGTGTCCAGATCGGCCGTGATCACACCATCTTCGCCGTCATTGAAGGCCGCGTGTTCTTCGACAAGGAAGGCCGCCGCGTGAATGTCGGTGCCAACGCTTCCGCGAACTAAGCGAAGCGAACGAAGTTTTCCAAAAGCCGCCTTCCCGCAAGGGTCGGCGGCTTTTCCGTGCCAATTTCAGCCCCGCTGAAGCTACTCCACTACTCCGGTCGCCAAGGCTAACGGATTAATTGGTACCTTCAGTGCATCCCAAAGGCCTCAGCCGCGCGCCGACGCCGGATCGCTAAAAGCCAACGAACGAAGCAGAACAGAAAACCTGCGCCGAATGCCAGAAGCAGTCCGCTGGTGGTCATAGCGAGAATTTTAATCGGGGCAGCTTTCCGCTGTATGAAATCAGGGTCCGGAAGATCTGAACTCGCGCCCAAGACCGCGCTGATTTCGTTCATTGCCTCGTTGGTCAAATAGGCGGTGATGCCCCAAGTTACCACTCCTAGACAAAGGCTTACCGCGCAGACGATGGCCCATCGGAACCAAAGCTTTTCGCTATTGCGGAAAGCGGCAGGATTCGCAGGGGATACGACACTCACGGACTCGGATGTTGGCTGTTTTGATCAACTGCGGACATCACGTCGAATCGGCTTCGCTCACCGTCGTTCGCGGGGTGCCACTTATCCCAAGCCCCCCGCCCTCCGCTTCTTCATTGCGATCAGCCACCTCGCTCCGCAGATGAAGAAGCCGATGCAGGCAATCATCAGGATCCCCTGACCGATCAGCGTGGCGAGCCCCACGTTTTGAAGGAGCGAATAGGCTGCATCCACTTGGCCGGCCGCCTTGCGCTCACCGATCTCGCCCTTGGCCCAGTAGTGCATCCCGGTCATCCCGAGGAAGTCCAGGGCCGCCACGGCGGAGAAGCCGAGCATGATACTGAACCAGCGCTTTTCCTGGGGACTGCGTGCGTCGGGCGTCATCTCCGGGAAAGCTGACCGGGATCCGCTCCCGGCGTCGAACTGAATCTCCGCCTCCGCCACATCGCCCCGACCCAGCGGACGAAGCGAAGCAACAGCGGAATGGCGAACAGCCAAAAGCAAAGGCTTCCAATACCCTGTATGATCATCCCGGCTAACCAGACAAGGCCCGGGTTGGCAGGGACCTTGTGATCGATGATGGAACTGCCAGCGAGCAGCATCCCGAGCGGCATGAGCAGAAGCAGGCCGAAATAGATTCCCATGCCCCATGCGAATCGCTTCCACGCCTTCGTTTCCGCGACGGCCAGTTGCCTGAGGCGGGTTTGCCACATCCATCGCTCATGCTCTTCAGCCGTCATCCCGGCCGGGAGCTTCCCGCCGTCCCGGAATGGCGGGAGGCTGGTCTCCAAACGAGCGGCTCGGTCATCCACGGTCGAGACGTTGATTCCACCTTCCCTCCCCTTTCAAGTCTTGCCTCTTCCAGTCTTCTGTCTCTGCCTTCCCCCATGTCCGACCTCGCCGCCGACCTCAAAGCCCTGCTCCTGAAAAAGTCCGTCCGCACCGGCACCTTCACCCTCGCCTCCGGCAAGCAGAGCGACCTCTACATCGATTGCCGCGTCACCGCGCTCGATCCCTTCGGCGCGAACATGATCGGCAAGCTCGGCTGGGCGGCCGTTCGCAAAAAGATTACTGAAGAAAACCTGAATATCGACTCCATCGGGGGCATGACCCTCGGTGCCGACCCGATTTCCCTGTCCGTCGGCATGGCCAGCGCCATCGAAAACCCGGACGAGGCGCTGCAGGTCTTCACCGTCCGCAAGGAGCCGAAGGGCCACGGCCGCGGCAAGCAGATCGAGGGCAACTTCGCCGAAGGCCAGACCGTGATCGTGGTCGACGACGTCATCACCACCGGCGGCTCCACCATCAAGGCGATCGACGTGATCGAACGAGAAGGCGGAAAGGTCGCCTTTGCCCTGGTGCTGGTGGACCGCGAGGAAGGTGGCCGCCAGGCGATCGAGGAGCGCGGCGTGCCGGTCATCGCGCTCTACTCGCGCAGCACGCTGCTCGAGTAAGATAAGGGGTGTCGACGTTCCGTCGACGCGTCCAATGTGAACGTGGCAAGTTAAGGAGGGCGGACACTTCTGTCCGCCCGTGCCCGTGGTTTTGGTGGACAAGAGTGTCCACGCTTCTCAGTCGGCCAAGCGATCTCAATTGCGCGGCTCGATCAATCGTGATCCATGAAGCGCGAGATGCCGTCGCCGCCGATTTCGGCGGACTGATGAACTTTGGTAGGTGCCGACGGCAGGGCCACGATCACCGGGATGTCTTTGACATCCCAGCGCATGCCCGGGATCAGCATCTCTCCATTGTAGGCTGCCAGGAAGACGGACAGCTCGCGGGTTTTTGGCTGAAAGCGGATCTTCCCACCTGCTGCTCCGTAGCCTCTACCTTTCACAAGATAGAGCTGCTGCGAAACCAACAGGTCGATCTTGAGAGAAGTGGGTTGGGGCCCCGTCGTGAGATCGTAGTATTGGTTGGCGTTGATCCGCCGCCAGTCCTTGCCCTGAAGCATTTGGAGCGCTTTCTCCCGCTTCTCATACACCGGGACTTGCCAAGACTTGGTCGAGATCTTCTGCCACGTATCGACGTCCGCTGGCACCGGCTTGGATGCTTGCGGCGGCGGGTCGTGGGTGACGCAACCGGTCAGTAGGGCGCTGACAGCGATAGCCAAGGCAACGACGGCACGAGGATAGTTCGGCATGCTCGTTAGATGCCGCATCCTCCCATGCGCTCAAGACCGGAGATAAGGGGTGTCGACGTTCCGTCGACGCCACAGGATCAGGACAGCTTCGCCTTCGCTGCGGCTTCCAGCTCCGCAAGCTTTTCACGCTCTGGAGCCGCACCGCGCGCCTGGTCCGGCTTGCCGCCGCCCTTGCCACCAGCGATGGCAGCGAGGTCGCGAAGCAAGTCACCGGCCTTCAGCCCGCTCGCTTGTGCCGCATCGCCGCAATACGCGCCGAGATGCAGCTTCTCGCCGTCATCCACGATCACGAAGCCCGCGCCGGTGAAGCCTTGCTTCTTCATGCCATTGAGCAGCTCCTGGAGCAGCGAGGCATCGGCCTCGAAGGTTGCGACAATCGGCCCACCGGCAGCGATGAGTTCCGCCAGCGCGGCATCGGCCTGCTTGGCGGCAGCACCAGCCTGCAGCTTCTTGAAGCGCTTCTCGGCCTCGATTGCGGCTTCCTTGGTTTCTTCCAAGGTGCGCGCACCGTGCGCGAAGGTTGCATTGAGCTGCGAAATGTCGGCACGCTCCACGAGCATCGCGCCCATGATGTGCGGAAAATCATTCACGGTCACCGGTGCTTCACCGAGCGAGGCGAGCTTGTCATTCGCGGCCTTGAGCTTCTCGCGAGCAGCCTTGAGGTCGGCATCCCACTTCTCCACGGCTTCATTCAGGTAAGCCCAGGCGGCTTCACCGCAAACAGCCTCGATGCGGCGCACGCCGGAAGCGATCGCGCCCTCGCTCTTGATCTTGAATAGACCGATCTCGCCGGTATTGCGGACGTGCGTGCCGCCGCAGAGTTCCATCGAGTAGCCCGTGAGGTCACCGCGGCCACCACCGATCTGCACCACGCGGACGAGGTCGCCGTACTTGTCGCCGAAGAACTGCATGATGTCCGGCCGGCCCTTGATCGAGGCGTGCGGGACTTCCTTCCATGATACGGCATCGTTGGCTTGGATGGAGGCATTCACCTTCTCCTCCATCTCGGCGATCTGTTCGGGCGTGACGGCACCGCTGTTGAAGTCGAAACGCAGGCGGTTCTCATCGACCGATGAACCCTGCTGCGCGGCGTCCTTTGAGACGACCTCGTGGAGGGCCCAGTGGAGCAAGTGCGTCGCGGTGTGATGCGCTTCGATCGGACGACGGCGCACGGTGTCGAGCTTCAGCGTCACCTTGTCACCGGGCTTCACCGCGACCGAACCGTCGACGACATGCGCGCGGGCCTTGCCGACCTGCTGCACACCCGTGATCGGGATCTCATTGCCGGAAAGTACGAGAGTTCCCGTATCTCCACTTTGACCACCCATCTCAGCGTAGAAGACGGTCTTGTCCGTGATGACGAAGAGCGCGTCGTCCTGGGGATGGACTTCCAGCACGGTAGCTTCGACCGAATCATCTTCGAAGCCGGAGAAGCCGGTGGCGGCCTCCGTGGAAATGTCGAGTGCGCGGACGACGGTGCTCTTCTGTGCGGCACGTGCGCGTTCACGCTGCTGCTCCATCAGTTCCTCGAAGCGTGGCATGTCCACCTTCAGCCCGCGTTCGGCGCAGAGCAGTTCGGTGAGGTCCACCGGGAAGCCATAGGTGTCGTAGAGCTCGAATGAGACGTCGCCGGAGAGCGTGTTCTCCTTCACGTCGGGCATCGCATCCTCGAAGCGCTTGAGGCCCCGATCCAGCGTCTGGTTGAAGCTGCTCTCTTCCTGCTCCAGCGTCGCGCGGACGGTGTCCTGGCGATTCTTCAGTTCCGGGAAGACGCCGCCCATTTCGCTAACGAGGGTTTCAACGAGCGCGCCGAAGAACGGCTTCTCACCCGAGAATCCAAGCTGACGTCCATAGCGAACCGCGCGGCGCAAGATCCGGCGCAGCACGTAGTTCCGGCCGTTGTTGCCGGGCATGATACCGTCGGCGATCGAGAAGCTCAGCGTGCGCAGGTGATCCGCGATCACGCGGAAGGCGATCGCATCCTTCATCTCTTCCGTGAAGGCAGAGCGGTCGGCACCGAGTGTCGGGTAGATGTTCGAATACGTCTTGCCGCTCAGCTCCTCAAGCTTGCGGAAGATCGGCATGAAGACGTCGGTCGCATAGTTCGACGGCTTGTTAGAGAAATCGGTGAAGCCCTTCGTTCCCTGGATGATCGAGCAGGCGCGCTCAAAGCCCATGCCGGTATCGATGTGCTTGGCGGGCAGCTCACGGAAGCTGCCATCGGCTTCGGCGTTGTACTGGATGAAGACGAGGTTCCAGATCTCGATGCAGAGGTCGGAGTCGTTGTTCACCAGCAGGCGGCCGGTGGCTGGATCGCCTTCAGGGGTGAGGTTCACATGGAGTTCCGAGCAGGGGCCGCAGGGACCGGTTTCGCCCATCATCCAGAAGTTGTCCTTCACGTTGCCGTTCACGATCTGGACGGCGGGATCGCAGCCCTTCGAGCGATACAGCTCGGCCCAGATGTCGTAGGCTTCCTGGTCGAACTCACCCGGATCACCCGGCTTCGGCGCATAGACGGACGCGTGCAGGCGATGCGCCGGCAGGCCCCAGCGCTCGACCACGAGCTCCCATGCCCACTGGATGGCCTCCTTCTTGAAGTAGTTGCCGAAGGACCAGTTCCCCAGCATCTCGAAGAAGGTGTGGTGGTACGTGTCGTAGCCGACATCCTCGAGGTCGTTGTGCTTGCCGCCGGCGCGGATGCACTTCTGCGTGTCGGCCGCGCGTGGCGGGTCATATGGAGCCTTCTCGACGCCGAGGAAATATGGGACGAAGGGATTCATCCCCGCATTCGTGAACAGCAGGCCGGGCGACTGCGGCAGCAGCGAGGCGGAGGGCACGATGGTGTGCTGCTTCTCCTTGAAGAAATCGAGGAAGCTCTGGCGAATCTCGGCTGCGGTCATGGGTCGGAATCGGAAAGTCGTTGACGCGGAAAGGGCCGGGAACGTGCGCGAAAGCCCGCGACGAGTAAAGCCCGGGAAAGGGGCGAGAAAGCTCACCAACCGTCTGCTCCATTGGGGTTCTCCTACTGGCGCTGGTTTTCCAAGATCGCCAGCTCCTCGGCCGTCAAATCAAGGCGCGCCAGCAGGGCATCCGCCACCTCCGCGAGCCGCTGGGATTGCTGCCGTTGTGCGAGGGCAGCGGACAGGCCGGCCAACCAGTTCCGCCTTCCCCTGCCCTCCTCCATCCAGCCGGTGAGCACCGCGAGATCGTCCAAGCGGGAGTCCGGAAGCTCGGGAGCGGCCACCAGATCGTAGGAAAGTTCGATCGCCGCGGCGGCCCGGTAGTTCGCCGACTTGCCACCCAGCCACTCCATGGCGCGCTGGGGCTGCGCGAGGTAGAGGCGCGAACCCAGTGCGCCCGCGGACGCACCCGGTTCCCAGCTCTCGACGGGATTGCCCGAATCGAACCATGCAAGTGCCTTGTCCGGGTCGAGGGCAAACCACGCGGTGGCCGCAGACCGGCGGACCTCCTGTTCCTCCTGCCACGATTCGGCGGTGCCGCCGAGATGCTCGAAGCCCGGCCACTCGGAGTCGTGGAACAACTCCTTGATCCGTCCTGCGAAGTGCTGCGCCAGCGAGGGATCGAGCCCCTTGAAAAAGTCGTCTCCGAGGGTCCGGCGCTGCCACTTCCGCAATAGCAGCCACGCCTCATCGGGATCGCGTTCGGCTGCCTTGGCGACGATGTCCGGGGCGATTCCATCGTCACCCCACGTCGAGTTTTCACGGCGGCGGATGCGATATTCGAGCGACTTGTCGTCGTTGAAGAAGGCCCCCAGCAAGCCAACTGGATCGCTGTCCGACCAGCCATCCAGCGCAGGCTGGAAAAGCGGCTCGAAGATCTCCTCGGTATTCTCCGCCTCGGCCACCAGCCATTTGAGGCCGCGCTCCGCCTCCAGGTCGCCGATCCGCCGGGCCATCGCGACCAGCAGATCGAGCGTGCGGTCTGGCTCGGGCGCGAGCTCTGTGACGAGTCCCTTCAGCGCCGAAGCGGGCAGCGATTGGATCAGCTCCAGCGCCAGATCGAGTTCCTGCGGAGTGGCACTGCCACTGGCGGCCATGCGCCAGATCGAGCGGAGCTGCTCCGTCCGCTGCGCCACCGTTCCTGAAAGGGCGCCGCGATCGCGGACTTTTGCAGAGGCAGCGGCGGCTGAAGAACCCGCAGGCGAGTCCGTCTTCGACGGCAGGAAGGCAAGACCGGCCGCGAGAAGCAGTAGTACCACGCCGAGGCCTGCGGTTTGCCGGTGATCCACGAGTTATCATTTCGCGGGATCGGCCCGGCGGGTCGAGGCGGAAGTTCAAAAGGAGCTCTGATAGACCTGCGCGTAGCGTCGGCCGAATTCAATGAGCGCCGCGCGGCTGAAGTGCACGGCATCCACCCCGGCCAGGCCTTCGCTTTCGACAAAGGCGGCATGGCTAACCTCGCTCGCCACCCGCCGCAGACCGGCCCGGACCAGATCCTGGCGAGCCAAGGCTGCGGGATCGCGCCTCGCATCGCCGAAGGTGCCCAGATCGCCGATCAGGAACGGCAGCTGCGGCACTGAAAGGTCCGATCGCAGCCGGGCGATCAAGGCACCCAGCTTCTCCGCATGGGAGCGGGCTAGTGAGTCATCGAGCGCGTCGGTCTCACCTTGATGCCATAGCACACCGGCCAGCGTGCCGCGTTTCGCTGCCTGCCGGGCACGACTGATGGCATTCTCGTAGAGCGGCGTGCCCGGCCCCAGCCGGTCGATTCCCGCACCGCCCCAAGCGCACGGGATGAGGCCGATGGTGAGCGCCGGATTCTCCTCCAGAAGCCTGCTCGCAAACGGAAGCGCCAGGCCGAAGCAGGCGCTCTTCTGGCTCAGGTGCAGCGGATGAGCCGCCGGCCGCCAGCGCGTCCAGCCACGGCGACGGTGCGACTTGAGTGTGCATTGCCCGCCGAGCACCAGCGCCCGCGGCACCGGGGAAAAGTCGCCGGGCTGCCACGGATCGGACGGATGGACCCCGCCGAAGCCGGCCATGTTCGACTGGCCCATCAGCAGGAAGACGGGAAAGCCGGCCGGACCAGCCGGCAACTCCCAAGCGCCCGAAAGCCGCGGGAGCCCCCAGCGGCGGAGAAATCGTGACGGGCCGCTCATGCCTGTGAGACGCGGCCGGGGAAAGCTCAGTTCTCGACCGTCTCGGTCTCGTGCTTCACGCCGGTGAAGCGGTAGTGGCCGTGGATCTGATAGTCGGTCAGCACGTTTTCCCACTTCGGGCCGCTGCCGAGATCATGCACCACCCACGCCTCGTTTTTGCGCTCGCCGGGGCCGGGCACCACGATGCCGCAGTGCAGGTCGCCGCTGGCCAGCATCCAGACCACCACGTCGCCCGGTTTGTAGTCGCCGCTCTCGCGGGACACCTTGCCTTCCTTCTTCAGCTCCGCGCCCTGATGGGTGAAGTAGCGCTGGAGATTCTGGATCATCCGGTGGTCGATGTTGGCATCGGGCTCACGGCGCTTCCAGAGCTGCGGATAGACGGAGAAATTCTTGGTCATGTCCTCGTGGACCAGCACCTGCAGGTCGACTCCGAGGTTCCGGTAGCTGCGGACGATCAGATCCTCCGCCTTGCCGCGCAGCTTGCCGTCGCCGGTTGGCGGCAGGTCACCGCCGGGGTAGGAAATCGTGTAGTAGTCGGTATCGTAGACGCTTTCCTTTTTGGTCCGCTGCAGCGCGGCCGAGGCGAGGCGGTCGCCGAATTCCGCCGACGGGGCCAGATCGAGGATCAGGATGTCCGCCGCGTCCTGGGAGGCGACCGACTGCTGCGCGCGGAGCAGCGGGACCAGCGGCTTGCCGAAATGCCAGACCGCAAAGCCAGCGATCATCAGCACCACCCAACCACCGAGAAAATTGGCCGGTTTCCGCTGGGGCTTCTTAGCCTGCGGACGGGGACCGATATACTCGATGGTTCCAAATTGATTGTTGGGTCGGCGACGAGCCATAATCTTTTAAGAAAAGTAAACCAAAAGCGCGACGGGAATGCCACCTATTTCCCCGGATCGCAGTAAATTTTTTCTGAAAATCGAGGTCTCGACCCCCCGGCCAGAGACTCGTAGGCGTAACGGCATGACGGTCATCCGCTGTGCGAACCCGCTGGTCTGGGGAGAATTGGACCTACCGCTATTTGGCATTTCGAAGGATTGGTATGGGACTGCGTTGACATCGCAAGCCGCGTTTTGCGTTGCCGTAGATCCCCGCAGGTTGTGGTTCGTGGCGAGCCACGGGAAACCCGCGAAACTCCATCCGGCGGCGCGTCCTGCTAGATTCGTGCCGGAGCTTTGGAAATACGACGTTGCAGAACTTTTTCTAACCGATCCGACCAGTGGGAGATACTTTGAGTTCAATCTTTCCCCGAATGCCGCGTGGTGGAGCTGCGAATTCACGGCACCTCGGCAACGGGCGGAGGAGGGGGACATCGTCTTCCCCGACGTGGCCACCTATGCCGAACTCGCCCCCGACGGCGGCTGGGTCGCGGCGATGGCGATCCCGCTCGATCTGCTGGAGGCGCGGCTGAACTTCGGCGAAACCACCAAGCTGAACGTGACCTTCATCCTCGGCTCGCCGGAGCAGCGTTTCCTCAGCGTGGCAAATCTCGGGGAAGGGGAGCCGGATTTCCACCGGCCGGAGCGGTTTTCGCCCGTGAAATTCGTCAATGCGTGACGAATTCGTTCCCGAACACGCTATCGCGTAATGTTGGTAGGGGGAAAATCGGACATGATGACTCCCGTAAGCCACGCCGCTCCCCCCAACGGCCAACTTGCACACCCACCGTCTCCCCCCCGGACGGTAACGCTAGAATCCCCCCGCTGTCCCCCAGGACGACCCGCTGCCCTCGTTCCCCCCGACGGAGACAGCGGGTTCTGCGTTTTCAGGCCATGGCTTGCGGTGAGGCGCGGGAAGGCGTAATTCGTCCCTTGTGCCCGACGTTGAGGAGGAGAAGCCCGAGCCGGACCTGGACGAGCTGCTGGAGCTGTTCCGCGAGCCGGAGGAGGAGCCGCGGCGCAAGGCCATCCCCGGAGCCGCGTGGCTGATGGCGGCCTTCGTGCTGTCGCTGGTCGGGGTATGGCTGGCGCTCCAGATCGCGAACGGGCACCGGGCCGCCAAGTCGACCGGCCCGCCCCTGCTGCCGACCAAGGTAAGCGACCGCAAGCCGAGGGAGGAGGGCGACGTGGCGGAAGACTATACCGCTCGTTGCCAGAAGGGCATGACGGCGATCCAAGTGGAGTGGATCCTGGCGGACTTCAAGAATGAGGGACTGGATGACGGGCCGGGGAGCTTCAGGGCGATCATCGAGGCGATCCTTGAGCCGTTGGATATCGATGATGCGAACACGCAGCAGCTTTTGGAACTCTCCATTGGTACCGAGCCGGCGGTCAGGCTAAAGGCCGCCAGTCTACTATGGGCACTTCACCAACAAAGCTGGTACGACGACGCATTGGCCGATGCGTTCCGCCTCTCGGCACAGCAACGGCACGAATCGAAAGCGAGTGGGCGACAGTTCGTGGGTGATTGCGAAGGTGATTTCCTCAAGATCGAATCAGCGGGCGCGCCTGCAAATACTGGCGGACCGGAGCGGAGCTACCTGAGGGACCGAGTCGATGATCACCTGAGCAGGACGGATCTGCTGTTTCCCGCAACGGGTCTGCTGGAACCCTCCTATTGGCTCGCGCAACCCAACTCGGCACCTTCGGAAAGGGTCCAATTGAGCCCACGACAGCAGGAAGTCATGGGGCTTCTGAAAAGCTCCGATGCCCAGGCTCCGGACCGGTTGCGAGGCCTGAGGGAAGTGCTGCCCGTGGTCGCGGGGCAAAAGTTTCCTGCGGATGGCAATGATATCGTCGGCCTTGCCGAAGCCATGCATCCGGCTCAGCTCAAGGTGCTGCTGCTTCTTGAACCCAAGGTCGCCACGGACTTGGCGGCAGCTCTGGAGAAGGCAAACAAATGACCCCGGCTTGCCCGCGCAAAGGAATCCCTTCTAACTCCCCGCGTGCCTGACGCTCCTTTGCTCATTCCCGGTGATTCGCTGCTTGTCGCGGCGCCGGTGGAATGGCGTGAAGCCTGCCTGTCGGTGCCAGCGTTGCGGGCGATCCAGCGCATGGGGGTGACCGTGGAAGTACTTTGTCCCGAGCGGCAAAGTGGCTTTTGGAAAGCGACGGGATTCGAGGCGGTGATGAGCTACGGCGAGCGTGCTTCTGCGCGTGAACTGGCGAGCCGCTTGAAGGATCGGAAGACGGTTCTGCTGTGGGAAGCCGGTGTCGCTGCGGATGCTTGTGTCAAAGCTGGCGTGGCGCGGAGGCTCGGGCCCCAGACGAAGGATCTTGCCAAGCGGCTTACGGAACCCGTGGCGCTCGTTGAAGCACCGGGGCCGGTCCGGCATCGCGTGCGCTTCTACTTGGATCTCGCTGGCAAGCTTGGGGCGGAGACGATGGTAGCGGAGAATTTCACGGCGCTTCAGCTCGATGTGCCGCGAGCCGTCGAGCGCGTCCTGTTAGTTCCCGACTCGGATTTCGGCGGTCACTATGAATGGCCGCTCGATCGCTGGGTGGCAGTGGCTAAGGACTTGGTGGGGAAGGGGAGACAGCTCCGGATTGCCAGCGGCGCGAAAGGATCGGCGCTGGCGAAAGCGATTCCCGAGGCGGAAGCCGTGACGCTAGCTTGGCCAGCCTTGGAGGAATTGGCGTCGTGTTCGCTATGCGTGGCGGCTGATGGCAGCGTGCCGCATTTGGCGGCGCATGTTGGTACGACGTGCGTCGTACTTTTCGGACCCGGTGAGCCGGAATGGATGAGGCCGCTCGGGAAGCAGCACGTGATCGTGAGGCGAAAGGTGGAGTGCTCGCCGTGCCATGCTCCGAAGTGCCGGATGGATCTCCGGTGCCAGAATGACTTGGAGGTGGAGGAAGTGTTGCGGGCGATTCCTTGAGACGCGTCGACGGAACGTCGACACCCCTTAAGGCTACCGCATCACGTGGTCCAGCAGCACGCTCTGCACGTGCAGGTAGAACTGCGAGCGGAACCACGCCGAGCGCTTGCCGGGGGTCATGGTGGTGGGATCCTCGTCCGAGAAGCCGTAGCGTTCTTCAAGAGCGAGGCGCGCCTGGTTGAGCCCGCCGTACCACAGTTCGGCGTCTTCCTTAAGAATGAACACCTGCCCCGCCTCGTCATCGCCGCCACTGCCAGCGAGTGCTTTCTCGATGATCTCGACCTGTGAATTGAAGCCCTCTTGCAGATCCGGCACCACGAACTCGCGCCAATCGTCGATGCCCTCGTCCTTCGCCATCGGTGCGGACAATCGATCCGCGAGGTCGATGCCACCGCCACGCGCGTCGTAGGGGATGCACCGCATCACCATCCAGTCGAGAGGGTTCTCGATATCGATGCGCAGGCCGCCTTGGAGCGTGGGTCCGACTTTCATTCCGCCTTTTCCAAGGATGTCTTCAATTGGTGCGCTTGCAACTGCTGGGCGTAAAACTCCGCCTTTTCCCGCTCGCCGCTCCACACGATCGAGCGGCCACGCTTGTGGACCTCCAGCATCATCGCCGCAGCGCGGCTCTCGGGGTAGCCGAAGATTTTCATCAGCACCCACGTGACGTAGCCCATCAGGTTCACGGGATCATCGTGCACCACGACATTCCACGGCACGTCGAGTGCCACGTCTTCCTTCAGCTCGGTCAGCGTGTCGGACATGACGATCAAATCGAATCAAACCTCGACCGGCTCGCCGGACGGCGCGTCGATCCACTTGCCGTGCTCGCGGATCAGGTCGATCAGGCGCTCGACGGCCTCGTCCTCGGGAATGTTGAACTTCACCGGCTGCTTGCCGACGTAGAGGTTGATCTTGCCCGGCGCGCCGCCGACGTAGCCGAAGTCGGCATCGGCCATTTCGCCGGGACCATTGACGATGCAGCCCATCACCGCGATGCGCACGCCCTTGAGGTGGCCGGTGGAAGAGCGGATCTTCTGCGTGGTGTTTTGCAGGTTGAAGAGCGTGCGGCCGCAGCTCGGACAAGCGACATAGTCGGTCTTGAAGATGCGGGTGCCCGCAGCCTGAAGGATGTTGTACGAGAGTCGTAGTGATTGGCCGGGAGCGGGCTCGCCTTGCACCAGGATCGCATCACCGATGCCATCGCACAGCAGCGAGCCGATGCGACGGGCGGCTACGAGCAGGGTTTCGACGAAGTCACCGCTCTCTCCGGTTGCCGGCGAAAGCGTGTCCTTCAGCAGGATCGGATGCCGCGCATCGATCCGGAAAGCGAGCATGCGGAACGCCGGGATCACGCCGAGATCCAGGCCGTCCTTCACCGTGACCAGCTTCGCGGTGGGCGAGTGGTTGAGTTCGGCGAGCGCGGCTTCATCGCGTGGATCGATCGCGATCACATCGCTCTTCTCCACGACGATCTCCGGCTTGAAGTCACCCATCTTGGCGATCTTGTGGGCCACGGCATTCCACTTATCCTGCGAGGTGAACACACGCACCGTGTTCTCACCGCCGAGCTTGAGGCCCATCACCTCCAGCGCATCGGTTTTACGACGCACGTAGGAGAAGGGATCGTAGGAAGGGACGAGCGCCGGGGCAGGGGGCTGGTCCGCCATTTCCTGGAATGGCGCTGCCAGAGCCTTCGCGACTGGCACCTCGAAAACGGCATCTTCCGTGAGCGAGACGCGGATCGTATCGCCGATCCCATCCGCCAGCAGCGAGCCGATGCCGATGGCGCTCTTGATGCGGCCGTCTTCACCATCGCCAGCCTCGGTCACGCCAAGGTGGATCGGATAGTTCCAATCCGAGCCTTCCTGATCGAGGCGAGCCACGAGCAAGCGATACGCCTCGATCATCACCTTCGGGTTCGAGGCCTTCATCGAGAAGACGAAGTTGTGGTAGTCCATTTCCCGCGCGATGCGGGCAAACTCCAGCGCGCTCTCCACCATCCCGAGCGGCGAGTCGCCGTAGCGGTTCATGATGCGGTCGGAGAGCGAGCCGTGGTTGGTGCCGATCCGCATCGCGCGGCCGAGCGACTTGCAGAGGTCCACCAGCGGCGCGAATTCCTCGCGGATCCTCTCCAGTTCCTCGCCGTATTGCTCGTCGCTGTACTCGCGGATCTCGAACTTCTTCTTGTCGGCGTAGTTGCCGGGATTCACGCGGACCTTCTCGACCCACTTCGCGGCCTCGAGCGCGGCATCCGGCTTGAAATGGATGTCCGCCACCAGCGGGACGTCACAGCCGGCGGCGCGGACCTCGCGGGCGATGTTTTCCAGATTCGCGGCGTAGATCTTGGTCTGGGCGGTGATGCGGACGATTTCGCAACCGGCCTCGGCCAGCTGGAGCACCTCGGCGACGCAGGCCGGGGTGTCGCGGGTGTCCGAGGTAATCATCGACTGCACGCGGATCGGGTTGCCGCCGCCGATGCCGACCTTGCCGACGAGGACTTCGCGGGTTTTCCGCCGGTTGTAGGCCAGCAGGTCGGGGCAGTATCGCAGCAGCGCGTGGTCGCTCATTTCGCGGGAGATACACGATCCATGCGTGCTCGGCAACGGCGGCGGAGTGCCGGGCGCCAGTCGGCTTGATTATGAGGGAAAACAGGATATCAAACGGTGGCGTGAGAGCTTCCTCCCTCTTGATCGGCCTGACCGCCCTACCAGTCATTGCCTTCGCGGCTCCGAATCCGGGCTTACCGGGTACCTGTCTCTACCTGCTCAGTGACACCAATCAGCTGGCCACCCTGAGCGACTCCGCCCCGACGCAGACCTCTCCGCCCGTGGCGATCACCAACCTGACTGTCGGCGACAGCCTGGTCGCCATCGACGTCCGGCCGATCAACCAGCAGCTCTACGGCTTGGGGGTGAATACCACCAACGACACCATCCAGCTCTACTGCATCTCCGCCGTCACCGGCTTTGCCACCGCAGTGGGCAGCGCGAATGGCATGACGGACACCTCCGCCGTCAAGATCCAGCTCGATTCCGCCCGCTACGGCATGGATTTCAATCCCGCCGCCGACCGGCTGCGGGTGGTGACCAGTTCCGGCCTGAATTTCCGGGTCAACCCGAGCACCGGAGCCTGCATCGATGGCGATGGCAATTCCGGCAACGGGGTCAATCCGGACAGTACGATCAACGGCGGGACCACCACAGTCGGCGAGGTGGCCTATACGAACAATTTCCCCGACAATGGGAACATCACGACCCTCTACTCGATCGATCCGCTGACGGACTCGCTCTACATCCAGACCCCGCCCAACAACGGAACCCAGAACCTGATTGCTGGCGTCACGGTGGGAGGCATCCCGCTGAATTTCAATACCGTCTGCGGCTTCGACATCCCGGTGGGGGTGAATACGGCCATCTCCAATACCGCCGCGACCGGCTTCGCCTACGCCGTTTTGGACAGTGGAAGCCGCCGCCTCTACCGGATCAATCTTAGCAACGGCGACGCGACCCAGCTTTCAGTTCCCTCCGGCATTGCCATCCGCAGCTTGGCGGTGGCCACACAAGTGCCGGTGGCGATCGGCCTGACTGCCACCGGGAAT
This sequence comes from Luteolibacter sp. Y139, assembly GCF_038066715.1. Lineage (NCBI taxonomy): Bacteria > Pseudomonadati > Verrucomicrobiota > Verrucomicrobiia > Verrucomicrobiales > Verrucomicrobiaceae > Neoluteolibacter > Neoluteolibacter soli. The sequence continues at coordinate 52,619 of NZ_JBBUKT010000016.1, forward strand.
CTCATCCGTTTCCGCCGGAACACTCCCACCACGACCACCACCCAGGCGCTGAACCTTGCCGCCTTGGCGGCGAACGAGACCCTGGTGGGCATCGACTACCGGCCTGCCACGGGCCAGCTCTATGGCGTGGCGGTCAACTCGACGAGTAACAATGCGAGCCTGTATCTGATCGATCCGATGACGGGCGTTGCTAGCCTGGCGGCAGGAGCCGTTCAGGGCGGCATCCAGTTTGTCGATGCGGTCGGAGCGGTGGTTGCCATGCCGCCGGCCTCCGATGGGTACGGCATGGATTTCAATCCGACGGTGGACCGGCTGCGCGTCACCAGTGGCAATGCCGGTGGAGCGGGAATCAATTTCCGGGTGAATCCTAACACCGGTGCCGCGGTGGATGGAAATCTTGGCACCGGCGGCACGCCTACCGGCACCAATACCGATGGTCCGCTCAATGGCCTCTCCACGGGCGCGACTTCCTGCGCCTTCACGAATTCCTTCGGCCAGCCGCTCAGCGGCGGAACCACCACTCTCTACGCCCTCGATCCCGCCACGGACTCGCTCTACATCATGAACCCGCAGAACAGCGGGACCCTGACCTCGGGCAATCTCGTGAAGCTGAACGGAGCGCCCTTGGATTTCACCGCAGCCTCCGGCTTCGACATCACGCAGGAAGGGGCAAGGAACACGGTCTCCAATGTCGCATCCCCGGGCGATGGCTGGGCCGCCCTCACCGTGGGTGGCGTGACGAAGCTCTACCGGATCAACCTGAGGACCGGGGCGGCCACCGCGGCTGGGAACATCGGCGCCGGCACCACCGTGCTGGTCGGTCTTGCCGTCGCGGGTGAGGGGGGCCCGGGTTATGCCCCGTTCACTTGGAATTCCGCCATTGCTGCCGCCTGCCAGATCGAAACCAGCACGGACTTGGCAAATTGGCAGCCCTTTGGCGGCACGGTGACCACTACCGCCACGACCACCACGGTCCCGGTGCCATTTTACGACGGCGAGCGCCGCCGCTTCTGGCGGGCGGTCACGCCATAGGATTCACGCCCTTACTTCAGCTTGCCGAGGTCCACGAAGGACTTCGGCTGGATTTGATAGGCCCCGCCGACCCGGGCTCCGCCGCCGATCACTACCCAGAGGGCGATTTTCCCCAGGTTTTCCCGGCTGGTGGCGAAGCTGACGAGGACCCTGCCGTCCTTGGTCCGCTCCTCCTTCAACTCGAGCACGGCCAACATCTTGCCGTCGTCCTCCTGCATCCTGAAGTCGACCCGCCGGTAGTCCTTGAACTTTCCCTCCGCGGGAAACTCGAACTCCACCCTCACGTCCTCCGGCCCGGCGGGCAGGGCCCGGACCTCGAATTTCCATTCCTTGGCCTCCTCGGCGGTGACTTCGTGGATCGAAATCATCGCGAAACAGGGTGAATTCATCAGGCCCAGAGCAAGCGCGGCCATCAGAAGCGCCTTGTGGAGTGTGGTCTTCATGGAGAATCAGACACGCGGCGGGGGGAATGCTTGGAGTTTTTTCCGGGCGGGCGGGTGCCGGCCGTCAATTTCTCCTGCACGATCCTCCTTCCGCGCGGCGCTATCTCGCGTAAGCTCGTCCAACCGATGAAAAAGCGCCTGTTTCTCCTCGCCACCTGCCTGTTCACAGGCCTCCGCGCCGAGCCCGCCCCGGTCGAGGCTGCGGTGGAAGCGCCGGAATTCATCCGAGTGGAGGAGACCGCGACCGCCACCCAGCTTCAGACCGCCGTCACCCGTTACACCAAGGGCGGGGTTACCCTTGAACTGGTCGGGGCCGTCCACATCGCGGACAAGAAATACTACGAGGGCCTGAACACCCGCTTCACCGGCTACGACGCCGTGCTTTTCGAAGGCATCGGTTCCCCGCCGCCGCCACCCGCTGCCGGCGCTCCGGAGGCAGCGCCTGCGGAACCCGCCGAAGAGAAAGAGGAAATCCCCGCAGAGGAGGAGAAACCGGCGGCTCCGAAAAAGCCCGGCAAGCTGGACGGCTTGCATGCGGCCTACGAGTCCGGCGCGGATTGGCTGGGGCTGGCCTACCAGATGAAGGAAATCGACTACAAGAAGGCGAACTTCGTTCACGCTGACCTGACCGTCGAGGAGTTCACCGAGCTCCAGGCGGAGCGGAAGGAGTCGCTCCTCGGCTTCGTCCTCAAGGCCGGTCTCCAGCAGCCGACCAAGCCCATCAAGGAGCCCAGCACCATCCGGCTACTCACCTCGATCGTCCGCCGTGACAAAAACGGTATGAAGCGCGAACTCGTCCACACCCTCGGCGCGGGAGACGATCAGATCGCCGCGATCGCAGGGGACAGCGTCATCGTTTCCGACCGCAACGCCAAGTGCCTGCAAGTCCTCGACCAGGAGGTACAGGCCGGGAAGAAGAAGCTCGGGATCTTCTACGGCGCCGCGCACTACCCCGACATGGAGAAGCGCCTGCTGGCCGCCGGTTGGCAAAAGACCGGCCAAGAGTGGCTGGCGGCGTGGGATATCGCGAAGTGAGGGAGCGCTTTCGCTCTAGTCACCCCGGAGGGGTGTCAGCGAGTAGCCGGGTAAGCGAGGAACGAGTGCCATCCCCCGATGGCGGAGAGCGGGAAAGGAACCCCGGATGGGGTTCTAGCTGGGCTCGAAGAACGGACGCGGTTTGCCTGATTGGTTCGGACCGAAGGGCGGCACCAACCGCCCGCTGTGCGGGCTCGACCACCGGCTACTCGCTGGAATCCTTCCGGAATTTGCCGAGGAGGCCATGGGAGTTCGGCAGCACGGGGGTTACGCGCCTGTGGGTTTGGAACTGTCTCCAAAAAACCAAAGCTCCCGCCCAGAAGAAGGAGTAGGTCAGCACGGACAACCACAGAGGAACGTAGAACTCGTGAATCCGCCGGTAGCCCGTTTCCTCAAGCTCGTAGCCGAAATGTGCTGAAAGCCAGTATAATGGACGGTTGGAGGCCTGTCGGAACATCCCCGTCTCTTCTGCTTCAAGATGCCATTCGGAATCAGGATCGTATTCCCAGGCGATCATCAAGCACCCCTCATCGAAGAAGAAAGCAACCGCGGGGTTCGAGTCATTGACGCCATTGTCGAACCGCACCATTTGGGTTCCAGACCTCCACCAGCCCCACATCAAAAACACCAGTCCCGGCACCCCTAGCCAGAACAGCCGGGAGCGATACCAAGGTCGAATCCGGTCTTCCACCCGCTCAAAATGGCCCCGGCCCTTCCCCTTTGACAATCCGGGAACCCCCGACCACCCTCCGCGCGAACTTCCTATCGCATAACGCACTCCCACCATGGCCTACGATCTTATCGTCATCGGTGGCGGCCCGGCCGGCTACGTCGCCGCCATCCGCGCCGCCCAACTCGGCAAAAAAGTCGCCTGCGTCGAGGCTGACCGCGCCGGCGGTACCTGCTTGAACTGGGGCTGCATCCCGACCAAGGCCCTACTCAAGAACGCGGAGCTTTTCCACACGCTCTCGCACCGCGCCAAGGAGTTCGGCTTCTCCTTCGACAATCTCCAGTACGACTGGTCCGCCGTGATCGGCCGCTCGCGCACCGTTTCCAACAAGCTCGCCGGTGGCATCGAGTTCCTCTTCAAGAAGAACAAGGTCGACTACATCCGCGGCTTCGGCGCGATCACCGCCCCGGGCAAGGTGGAAGTCACCGCCGCCGATGGCTCGAAGAGCTCGGTCGAGGCGACGAACATCATCATCGCCACCGGCGCCAAGTCCCGCCCGCTGCCGCCGCTGCCCTTCAATGGCACCACGGTCATCGGCTCCAAGGAGGCCATGGTCCTCGAGAAGCAGCCGAAGAGCATGATCATCATCGGCGCCGGTGCCATCGGCGTGGAGTTCGCGTATATCTACAATTCCTTCGGCACCAAGGTGACCGTCGTCGAAATGCTGCCGCGCCTGGTGCCGGTGGAAGACGACGAGGTCGGCGACGCGCTTGAGAAGTCCTTCACCAAGCAGGGCATCCGCTGCCTCGTGAACCACAAGATCACCAAGACCGAGGACAAGGGCACCCATGTCGAGGTCACGGTCGAAGGCGCGAAGGAAACCGGCACGCTTTCCGCAGACGTGGTGCTCGTCGCCATCGGCGTGCTGCCGGTGCTGACCGGTCCCGGCGGCCTCCAGCCTGAGCTCACGGATCGTGGCTTCATCAAGGTGGGCGACCGCTACGAGACCTCGATTCCCGGCGTGTATGCCATCGGTGACGTCAGCGGCCCGCCGTTGCTCGCGCACACCGCATCCTTCGAGGCCATTCAGTGCGTCGAGGGCCTTTACGTCGACGGCCACACCCCGCGCAAGGTCACCGTTTTCCCGGGCTGCACCTACTGCCACCCGCAGGTCGCCTCCGTCGGCAAGACCGAGCGCGCGCTGAAGGAAGAAGGCGTCGAGTACACCGTCGGCAAGATTCCCTTCGTCGCGATTGGCAAGGCCATCGCTTCCGGCGAGCCGGACGGCTTCGCCAAGCTGCTCTACGGCAAGAAGCACGGCGAGCTGCTCGGCGCGCACATCATCGGTGAGAATGCCACCGAGCTCATCGCCGAGATGGGTCTGGCGCTCGATCAGGAACTCACCGCCGAGGAAATCCACGCGACCATCCACGCTCACCCGACCATGAGCGAGGTGATCCATGAGGCGACCCTCGCCGCCGAAGGCCACGCGATTCACTTCTAACAAAGTGGTCCGCACACTCCGTGCGCGGCTTCAGCTCCACTTCATCAAAAAGCCGCTTCGGAATTCCGGGGCGGCTTTTTTCGTGCCCGGCGACCTACCAATTCGCCGTGTAAAACCGCCGCGTCAGGTTGGTGGAACCGGTGTCCACGAACTGATAGGCACCCGTTTCATCCGCAGTCGTTTCGCCGAGTGTCGTCATCGGCAGCGTCAGATCGGTCGTGGCACGGATGGTGACCAGAGCATGGGGGAGGGTGATTCCTTGGATTACGAAGTGGCCATTCGGCTGGCGGTTCACCGCATCGACTTGGACCAGCGGGACTAGCGGCGACTTTGGCTGGAGCACCATGAACGCTGGTGCGCTGCCGGGGGCGAGGACTGCAAAAGGTGTGGCCACCCCGGACGGATCGATCTTCGTGATGGTGTCATCACCCGCGTTGCAGACGAAGCGGTTGCCGGCGAAGTCGATCTGCACGTCGCGGGGACCATTGAGACCGGCACTTGCCTCGGCAATGATGGAGCCGGTGCCGGTGGCGTCCGTCTCCACCAGACGATGACCGGTAGTGCTGGTGACCTGCGGGTTCCCGAAGGAAGTGATGGCCAGACCGGCGGGACTTGCCAGCAGGGGTGAAGAGGATTCGACCGACCATGTAGACGTGTCGTATTTCGTGACCAGATGGCTGCCGCTGTTAGAGACCAGCAGGTTTCCCCGGTCATCGAAGACGAGGCCGGTGGGATGATTCAAGGCAGCCAGCCCACCGGGCACCGCTCCGAGCGGCAGGCCGGCCGAATCGAAGACTTCCACGGCGTTCTGCGAGCTGCTCACCACATGCAGATTGCCAGTGCCATCGAAGGCGAGACCTTGCGGATCGATCACGGAGGCAAAGGACGAGAAGCCACCCGTGGTTGGGAACTTGAGGATCCGGCCTGCTCCGTTTTCCGCCAGGAAGAGCGAGCCGGCGGCATCGATGGCGAGGCCACGCGGATTGGCGAGCCCGGTGACGATGGGCACGCCGTTGCCGGTGGCATCGAGTTTCGAGATCGTCCCGCTACCGGCATTGGCCACGTAGAGCGCGAAGGTTTTCCGCTGGGCCCCTTGATAGATGCCCGCGATTTCCTGGGCGCTCAGCGCGCGATGGACGATCTGGAACTCATCGATGCGCCCAGCCTGGTTGGGAAAGCCGGGCGAGTATCCGAGCGACAGCGGACCTTGGACCGACGGCACCGGCGCGGATTGAATTTGGTCCCCGCCGACCTGCACGCCATCGACATAGAAGCGGAACGTGCTGCCGCTGCGGGTGACGGCGAGGTGGTACCAACGCTGGATGACGGGCACTACCGGATAGACCCCGGCATTGTTTCCTCCGGGCATCTGGAACTGGAGGGTGAAACCATTGAAAAGGAAGCGCCAACCCAAGCTGCCGCCGGGTTGCTCGTGGGCGGCGATGATCTGATACGAATCGCCCGCGAAGAAGCGGACCCACGTGGCGATGGTGAATTGCTCGCTGCCGAAATTCCACGCCGGGTCGTGGGGGATCTGGATGCCGGCCTGAGCCCCGTAGAGATCGAAGGCTTGCCCCACCACTCCGGGAGCAAAGGTGACGCCACTTGTTAGAGTCGCCACCCGGCCTTCTTGCAGATCGACGGCGGTGCGGTCGCCCGTCCACCAGGCGAGCAGATTGACCGGGGGCTCGACGACCGGGCGGCTCTTGCACTTGCCGTTCTCCCTCGCCTGATAGATGCCCGAGATCTCGGGAAGCGTGAGCGCGCGGGCGTACATCGCGACTTCATCGATCAAGCCGGCGAAGTGGCGCGGCGTGACGTTGTCGCTTTGACGACCGATCATCACCGGCACGTCGGAGGCCTGGATTGGCAGCCCGGTATCCGACTGGGCGACGGGCAGGCCATTCACGAAGATCGCGAAGACACCGGTCGCATTCTCATAGGCCACCGCGACGTGGGCCCATTGATTGAGTGGAAGGGTGCCGCCCTGGAGACTCATTTCCGCACCGACGCTCGTCGGATTGATCATCGCGCGGAGCTGGAGCGTGCCGCCGTTGTTGATGAGATACAGGCCGTAGGCGTCACCGGAGGAATTCTTCGCGGGATTGTTGTTCCACTTGGTGACGATCGCTTCCATCTGGCCATTCGCAGGCAAGGCAGACGGCTTTACCCACGCTTCGATGGTCAATGCACCCGCCTTGAGCACGTTGGGATTGCCAAGCGCGACGTAAGCGGCGCTGCCATCGAGGGCGAAGGCGCGATTCACCAGCCCGGGAGCGAATCCCGCACCGCCGGCGAGGGTGGCGTCGGCATTGGCCTGTAGGTCGAGCGCATTTCCGTCCGCAGCCCACCAGCCGATGATGCCTGCCGGGCGTGCGACGCAGGGCGATGCGGCCGGCGGACCGCCGATGGTCAACGTGAAGTTCTGAACGGTGTCGCCGCCGTCGTTATGGGCGATGATTTGGTAGGTGTAGGTTCCATCAGTACCCGCAGCCGGCACACCCTGGATCGAGCCGGAAGGACCATTGTCGGTGAAGTTGAGCCCCGTCGGCAGCGTCCCGCCGGTCAGGCTGACAGAGCCTGCTTCAGGATAGCCCCCCGCCGTCGTGACGGTGAACTGCGAGGGAACGCCCACGGTGAAGGAGGCATGGTCCGCGGAGGTGACTGAGGTCGGTTCAAAGACGTAGAGAGTGAACGGTTGGTCCGCCTGGGGATCCACCCCGTTGTAGGCGCTCAGGGCGAGCATGTACATCCCGCCGTCACCCGCAGCTCCTCCGGAAAAGGTGGCAGTGCCATTGCCCTGATCCGAGAAGGTGACGCCAGCCGGGAGGTCGCCGAAGCACGTGATGGACGGTGGCGGATAGCCGCCGGTTTGGACGGTGAATTCATTCGGGCTGCCCACCGTGAAAACGGCCTGCCCGTCGCTATTGAAGGACGGCGCCTGGGGCGGCTGGCCGGCCTGCACGGAGTGGGGAAGAAAACACGCCGCGGCGAAAAGAGACGCGGACACGAGACGCCGGAGCCGGGCGAGGGGCGCGGGATTCATGGGAGGGGAGGGGTTGGGAAGCGCGAGATCGCGGAAAGATGCTCCGCGTTCTCACAGCATCACTTTGCCTCCGATCCACGCGATGGAACAAGGCGAAACGATGGGCAGTCTTCCTGTCACGCGACCATCGGAATTTGGAATCGGGTGAGCTGGCGGTCTTCTCAGGAATCCTCCAGCGAGATTGGCTTGTCGGAATGCAGGCTTTCGAGGGCCGCGTCGATGGCGTCCTTGGCGTCGGGATGGAGCGCCAGCGATCGGGCGAGGGTTTGTCCGGCTTTCTCCTTGTTGCCCTCCTTCTGATAGATCGCGGCGAGCAACCGGGTCACTTTGAAATGCAGCGGGGCGGCCGGATCGGGAAGGACCGGCAGGATGCTCTCCCGCGCCTGATCCAAGGCTCCCTGGTAGAAGTAAGCCTTTCCCCGGATCATGAGGCCGCGGTTGAATGGTTGGGTTCCCGGCGGGATCTTCTCCATCGCCTCGCGGGTGATTTCCAGCGCTTCAGAAAAGTTGCCCTCCTTCACCGCGATCTCCGCCAGCGTCATGCTCGCCGAATCGAACCACGGTGCGTCGTGGAGGGCGGCAGTGGAAAGCTCCCTTGCCTTCGCCCATTGGTGGCGGGAATAGCAGATGTTCGCGGCGAAGGTTTTGCAGAGATACTGGCCGGGCCGGGTTTCTCCCGACCTGGTGTAGAGCAGCAGCGGATCCCTCCACAGACCGGCCTGATGGAAGAAGAAGGGAACGCCCGCCAGCTTCAGCAGGCAGACCGCGCCCATCGCACTCCAAGCCAGAGCGGTCAGACGAGGTTTCTCTCGGAGCTCGCTGGAAGCCATGTCACGCCTGACAAGAAGCCCCTCGGCAAGATCGGCGAGACAGATGACGAGCCCGATGCCAGGCAGCACCGTATAGTAGTCTTCGATCGGACCCGTTCCCAGCGGGATGAGATTGGACGTGGGGAAGCTGGCGAGCAGGAACCAGATGATCCCGAATGCTACCAGCGGAAGCTTCCGTGCGGTGAGGAACACCGAGCCGACCAGCGCAGTAAGAAAGATCCACCCGCCGGCGAGGTCGAGCGCCGTGGCGGATTTCCCCCAGATGAAGGTGCTGCAGAATTCAATGCGCCCGAAAGGAAAGAACCACATCGAGAAGTGTCGCCACAGCAGCCATGGGGCCGCGATGGTGAACTGCCATCCCGGCATGGCAGGCGCGAAGCCGAGATTGATGGAGCGGCTGCTGAGCGTGCTGCCTCCCTCCTGGCGCAGCATCAGGAAGGCGAGGGTGACCGCGCCGAGGCAGGCGTAGCGGACCAGCGATTCCTTCTTAAAGACGACCCGCTTCCGGAACCAATCGAGCGCGACTGCCAGCGGCACCGCGAAGATCGCGGTCTCGTAGGAAGCTAGGGCGAGAAACAGCAGGAGCAGCGACAGGCAAAAGGAGAGCGGGCGCTTGGAGTCGCGCGCCCGGTCATAGGCGATCAGGAATAGGGCGACGAAGGTCACCGCGATGCTGATATGGAGGCAGCTCATCCACACGACCGTGCTGGTATTCGTGGGGCTCAGGGCCCATGCCGCGGCTCCCAGGCAGCTCCCCGCGGCGCCAGCGATCCTCCGGAGAAATGCAAATACCGAGACGGTGGCTAACAGGTAGGCAATGAGTGGGACCAAGTGCCATACTTGAACCGAGGAAATCCCGTGAAGGTAGAAGTAGTAGAATGCGAGGTCTTTGAACGGTCGCGAATATTGGAAGGCGTCCGCCTTGAAGACATCGGTCCACTGCTGGAAGCCTGCCACGTGGCGGAGCGTGCTGTAGTCATCCTCCAGCGGCTCGGACCTCATGCCGGGCCACGCCACGACACAGACCACCATCAGCAGCATCACGAGGAATAGCACCTCGAGTAGGGGGCTGCGGCTACTTTGGCGGCCGGATATGGGTTTTCGAAGAAGCCCCATGGATTCACAGGCCGGCTGCCCGACGCTGCAAAAGGCTATCAGCGGCCAAGCGGGAGCCGGAAGAACTATTTCGGTGACATTAAGTTTCCAAAGCGGCGGCCCCTCGCTTGCAGAGCGCGGCCCCCGCGGCTAAAAGCATGGCCGGATGTCCGCGATGCTTGCCCGGTTTGCCCTCGTCTGCCTGACGATCCTGCCCATCGGTGCCGAGGAAGCCGCGCCGCCCTTCGTGCGCCAGGAGCCGAAGGTCTCCCTCCACTTGCCCGCAGTGAGCGAAGCCAGTGGATTGGCGGTTTCCCCGAAGAATCCCGACCGGCTGTGGATCGTCAATGACAGCGGCTGCTCGGCGGACCTCTACCGGGCGGGTACCGATGGCTCGGATCACGGAAAGGTCGCCGTGCAGGGCGCGAAGAACGTCGACTGGGAGGATCTTTCCTCCTTCGTTCTCGACGGGAAGCCCTACCTGCTGATCGCTGATACCGGTGACAACAACTCCAACCGGCCACAGTCGCAGCTCTACATCGTCCCCGAGCCTAAGAAGAAGGACCAGGAAGTCGCGGTCGCCTGGACCATTCGTTTCACCTTCGAGGACGGGCCGCGCGATTGCGAGTCGGTGGCCGTCGATGAGAAGGCCGGGAAGATCCTGCTGATCAGCAAGCGCACCTCGCCACCCTTTCTCTACGAACTGCCGCTGAAGCCGGCGGGAAATGAGCCTCTGGTGGCGCGCAAGATCGGTAAGATCACCGATCCGCTTTCTTCAGGCATGCCCCCGGTACCCTACGGCACCCAGCCGTGCGGGCTGGACCTGAGCCCGGACGGAAAGCTGGCCGCCGTGGTGACCTATTTCCGCGTGTTCCTTTTCCCCCGCTCCGAGGGTGAGAGCTGGGAGACGGCGTTTGCCCGGAAACCGGTGGCTCTTGAGCCCCATCGCCTGCGCCAGGCGGAATCCGTGTGCTTTTCGCGGGACGGCGCGTCGATTTTCGTGGACTCGGAGGGCGCGAAGTCGCCGCTGGTGTGCTGGCGCCGGGGGAAGGAATAGCGGGCACGCCTGCCTTGCCGGGCGGAGATATCGCGGCTAGGCAAGCGCATGGCCCGACGTTCCTTCAGCCTGATGCTTGCCTGGCGCTACCTCAATCCGCGCCGGGCGATGCTTTCCGCCGTCACGCTCATCTCGGTCACCGGTGTCCTGTTAGGCGTGCTGGTGCTGGTGGTGGTGATGTCGGTCATGGCAGGTTTGGAGAAGGAGGTGAAGGAGCGCTTCCTCGGCTACATGCCACACGTGCGGCTCGAGTTCGTGCCCTTCGGTGGCTTCCGCGAACCGCTGGAGCAATGGCGTGAAACGGCCGAGGCCGTGACCAAGGTGCCGGGCGTCAAGTCGGCTACCGCCTTCATGCAGGATTACGCCTTGCTCGATGTGGAGGGCAAGCAGCGGCCGGTATTCTTCCGCGGACTCGATACTCACGATCAGGCACAGATCGACGGCATCACCGCGATGCTCGATCAAAAGGACCATCCCGGCAGCAGCGCCGACATGGGGCTCGATGACCGGATCGTGATCTCGTCGATCATTGCCAGCCAATTCAAGGTCGGAGTGGGAGGCAAGATGAGCCTCTACTCGGCGCGCAATCTCGAGAGCGTGAAGCAGGTCTATGACATCACGGCACATCCGCCGGTGCGCGAGGAATTCGGGCCGGTTTTGGAGAAAGCGAAGGAATTGATCGCCAAGCCGTGGACGAAGCGCGGCGAACGCTTGTATCTGTCCGATGCTGAGGCTGATGCGATCTACCTGCCGCTTTTCGACATTTTCAAGCAAGGGGTGCGCGATCCAGAGAAGGAAATCATCACCAAGGCTCTGAAGCCCATCGATGATGGGGAGCAGGTCGAAGGTGGCGGGCTACTCTTGGATGCTGAAACTCCCAAGAAGATGGCGGCTGCTCTCGCCGAACTCGACACGACGGATGTGGCGCAAATGGATGCCGCCATCTTGAAAGGCATCAAGGAACTCGTGCTGCCGAAGGAGGCCACGGTCATTGGTGTCTACAAGGCATCCCAGATGGCGCTCTCCCCGGATATCTTCATGCCGTTGCCTTTGGCTCAAGAGCTGGCGGGCATGAAGGGTGCAGTTCAAGGGATCTCGGTGCGCCTTCATGATCCCTATCAGGCGGATCAGGTCGCCGGTGCGCTGATCAAAGAGCTGCCGCAGGGCTGGCGCGCGATCACGTGGACGGAAGAACTCGGTGACTTCTCACGCCTGATCGCGCAGCAGCGGATGATGATGTACTTCGCGCTTTCGTTCATCATTCTCGTGTCCGCGTTCTCGATGATGGCGGTGATGTTCACGGTCACGATCCAGAAGCGCCGCGAGATTGGTGTGATGAAGGCGCTCGGTGCGGCACCCGGCCAGATCGTGCGCGTGTTCGTTTATCAGGGGATGATCCTTGGTTTTGTCGGTGCGATTCTGGGAACCGCCTTCGGCCTGCTGGTCATCCGCTTCCGCGAGAACTTGCAGGAGGTCTTGCGGCAATTCGGCTTCGATCCGTTCTCGAGCGCTTTCGTTGGTTTCGATACGCTTCCGGCACAGATCAAGGCGAACGAGATCGTGATCGTGGCCATCGCCGCCTTCCTGCTGTGTTCGGTCGCGGCGTTCGTGCCCGCCTTCTTCGCCGCCCGCAGCGATGCCGCGAAGTCCCTGCGGAATCTCTAACTCGATTGAAATCGCCAGCGCTTTTGTAGTCGCAGGAAAGCAGGGAATCCGCTGGAATCTGCACAACCGTGAAGGAGATTTGGGAACTGGCAATTAGCCCGGCGATGCTGCCGCTGACGATTCTGTTGGTTCCGGTCGGCCTTTACTGGATATTGACCCTGGTAGGAATCGCAGGCCACGGGATTTCGCATGGCCACGGTCATGGTCATGTTTCCCACCACGGCGGAGGTCATCATGGTGGCGGCCATCACGGTCCCGTCCACGGTGCTCATGGCGCTGCCCATGGCCCGGGTCACGCTCACGGCCATGCCCACGCGCACAGCCATACCCACGGGCAGCATCATCATGGCCAGGGCGAGCACCACTTCTTCGCCGATCTGCTGCAAGGAGCGCTCCGCGTCGTCAATGCCGAGGAGATGCCCGTCATGGGAGTCCTCTCGGTTCTGATCCTCTTCCTGTGGGGCGGCGCGATGCTTGGCAACTACTGGTTCAACCCGGGTTCGAGCGGTTCCATGGGTGCGCTGGTCATCCTCGGGGCCCTTGTCAGCGCGGTGATTTTTACCCGGCTGGTGCTTACCCCGCTGAAGCCGCTTTTCAAATTCTTGCAAAACGATCCGGAGCCGGAAGCTCCTCTCATCGGCCGGACCGGCTATGTCCGCACCGCCTTTGTCGATGAGAAATACGGCCAGGTCGTGGTCGATAACCGCGGCGCCCCGATCATCGTGGGAGCCCGTACGGCCCAGGACAGCGAACCCATCGAACGGAATGCCCACGTCTTGCTCGTGAGCCGCGACGAGGACTCCGGTCTCTACGTCGTCCGTTCTGCCCAGTGATCCCGATCCATCCATTCTCCCCAACCAACGCTAATACCATGTCTGCGATTCTAGCTGACTTCAATGTACCGTCCGTAGTCACAGCGCTTATTGTCGGCGGCGTCCTCGTCGCCGTGATCGGTAGCGCGGTCGTCATGTCCATGTTCTACCGCAAGGCCCAGCGCGGCCAGGCGCTGATCAAGTCCGGTGCCCGTGGCACCAAGGTCAGCTTCAACGGCATGACCGTGTTTCCCGTGGTCGAGCGCATGGAGAGCATGGACATCTCCCTGAAGCGCGTGGAAATCGACCGCGTCGGCAAGAACGGCCTGATCTGCAAGGACAACATCCGCGCGGACATCAAGGTGGCCTTCTTCGTCCGCGTGAACCAGACGGAGGAAGACGTGCTCCGCGTGGCCCAGTCGGTCGGTTGCGATCGCGCCTCCAGCGCTGATGAGATCCGCGATCTCTTCGACCCGAAATTCTCGGAAGCCCTCAAGACCGTGGGCAAGCGCTTCCTCTTCACCGAGCTTTATGAAGAGCGCGAGACCTTCCGCGACGAGATCATCAAGATCATCGGCACCAACTTGAACGGCTTCATTCTCGACGACGCCGCGATCGACTACCTGGAGCAGACTCCGCTGGAAATGCTCGACCCCGAGAACATCCTCGATGCCCAGGGTATAAAGAAGATCACCGAGCTCACCGCGGTTGAAGCGAAGCTTTCTAACAACATCGTCCGCGACAAGGAGAAGGTCATCAAGCAGCAGGACGTGGAGACCCGCGAGGCGATCCTCGAACTCGAACGCCAGCTAGCTGAGACCGAGGCCAAGCAGAAGCGCGAGGTCGAGAGCGTTCGCGCCCGCGAACAGGCGGAAACCATGAAGGTGCAGGAAGAAGAGCGCCAGAAGGCCCAGCGCGCCAAGATCTCTGCCGACGAGGAAATCGAAGTCGCGACCCAGAACAAGGACCGCCAGGTCCTCGTCGCCCAGCGCAACAAGGAGCGCACCGACGTGGTCGAGGTCGAACGCGTGAAGCGCGACCAGGAACTCGAAGCGATCGAGCGCGAGCGCGTGACCACGCTGAAGGGCATCGAGAAAGAGAAGGCCGTCGAAGTGGAGAAGAAGGCGATCCAGGACGTGATCAAGGACCGCGTCGCGGTCGAGAAGCTCGTCGTGATCGAGCAACAGCGCATCAAGGATACGGAAGCCTTTGCCGGTGCCGACCGCGAGAAGCAGGTCAAGGTGACCCTCGCCGAGGCGGTGGCCCAAGAGGAAATGATCCGCAAGGTCAAGGAAGCCCAGGGCTCGCAAGAAGCCGCGAAGCTGCGCGCCGATCAGGAGCTCTACGGAATTGTCAAAGCCGCGGAAGGCGAGAAGAAGGCTGCCGAGCTCAAGGCCGAGCAGGTCGTCATTTCCGCCGAAGCCGAGCAATCCGCGAGCGAGAAGCTTGCGGTCGCCAAGAAGCAACTCGCCGAAGCCACGGCGAAGGAAATTGCCGCCCCGGGCCTCGGCGAAGCCGAAGTCCTGCTGGCGAAGGCCGATGCCGTGCAGAAGCAGGGCACCGCGGAAGCCGAGGTCAGCCGCTTGAAATTCGAAGCGGAAGCCGAAGGCATCAACAAGAAGGCCGAAGCCATGAAGCTGCTCGAGTCCGCCGGCCAGGCCCACGAGGAGTTCAAGCTCAGGTTGGAGAAGGAGAAGGCGGTCGAACTCGCCGGTATCCATATCCAGAAGGACATCGCCGAGGCTCAGGCCATGGTCATGGGCGAGGCGATGAAGTCCGCCAAGATCGAGATCATCGGTGGCGAGAGCAAGTTCTTCGACCAGATCGCCGGAGCCATCTCCCGCGGCAAGTCGGTGGATCGTATGGTCGCCCACAGCGAGGTGCTGCAGGACGTGAAGGAAACCTTCTTCAACGGTGACCCGGAATACTTCAAGTCCCAGCTCAAGGAATGGGCCGGCCAGTTCGGCATCTCCAGTGAGGACGTGAAGAACCTCACCGTGGGTGCCGCCATCGCCCAATTCCTCGGCAGCGCGACCGGTGACACCCGCAGCAAGCTGATCAGCCTGCTAGGTGCCGCCGACCGCTTCGGCCTGGCCGATCAGAATGCCGGCAAGGTGCTGAGCTGAACGCTTGATTTCTGAGACACGCGGTCGAAAGGCCGCGTGTCTCTGGCTTCCATTTTCCATCGTATGGCTGAGGAAACCCCCAAGCCCGACCAACTCGAAGGCGGCGCGTATGAAGTCATTCGCGCCCGGCTGGACAAGCACGCCGCGACTCTGCGAACCGGGCTCGATGCGTTGAACGTCGAACGTCTCCAGGTGTTCGGCGGCATCGAGACCGCATTGCTCGCCACCGAGCGCGTGTCCACGGAGCACAATTGCGTGGCCCGTGATCTGGTCGCGATCGGCAAGCACCGCTTCCTGTTCGGCTACAACATCCAGTTCGGCCTCAAGCAGACGACCGATATCAAGGACGTCTTCGCCGCCTACGATTTTAGCCCGGAGTCGCGCTCCTTCACCGCGCTGCCAGTGGAGGAAGTGCTCGCAGGCCCGCGCTTTGCCGAGGACTTCGCGTACCTCTTCAAGTACTACCGGGAGGCCGTCTTCCTGAAGTTCATGCTCATCGGCCCTCACCTTTACCTGGTGATGCGGGCCGGCAAGACCATCGACGACATCAAGGCCTTCAAGTGGCGGCTCGATGGCGATGGCACTCTCGAATACCTCGGCAACCGCTTCGATCACGAATGCGTTTTCCCGGCCCAGCAGGAGTTCCAGTGGCAGCGAGCCCACCGCGGCATGCATCGTGCCGGCGTCCACCCGCACATCTCGATTGAAGATCGCGTCTTCGTTGAAACCGTCGGCGGTGACCTGACCGTGAAGGTCGAGGATAACACCGCCACCGGCCAGGGCATCTACTCCGAGCCTGTCAGTGAAAGTGACCAGACGCTTGATGACGCGGAGATTTTCTACGCCACCGTCGGCTCGCTAATCCTGCTGAAGATTCTCCCCTATCGCGAAACCCTTCACCGCTATCTGGTCTTCAATGAAAAGACCAAGACGGTGCATCGCATCGATGCCATCGGCGACTCGTGCGTGCTGTTGCCCGACGATCACGGCCTGATCTTCGCCAATGGCTACTTGTTGCAAACCGGCGAAGCGAAAACCTTCGACCACGGTCTGTTAGACATGCGCTTCGAGCGCAAGGTCGCGAGCTCGAACGGTGAGGACGTCCTCTACTCCTTCTACAACCGTGCGGCAGGTGACTACGTCCTGCTCTCCTACAACCGGATCCAGCAGTCGGTGGAGACGCCGATCGTCTGCTCCGGATATTCGCTGTTCGGCGATGGCGAGCTCGTGCTGTTCCGTGGCGATGGCCAGCCGCAGAAGCACCACGCCCTGCAAATCTGGCAGACGCCTTATCTGGACGACGAGACGAGCACGGCGGCTGCCACCAATAAGGACTCCTTCCTCTACAAGATCGGCAATCCCGAGTTGGTCCGCGGCATGGCGGAGTCGCGCGAGCTACTCACCTTGCTGAACAAGGACGACTCCTTTGCCGGCCTCTACCTCGACATCGTCAAGCAAGCGGGTGACCTTCTCGATGCCTACTTCTGGCTGGATCGCAGCGAGTGCCAATCGCTCGCCGCGCCGGTTCGCGAGATCAAGCGGGCCGGTGAAGCGGCCATCGGCGAGTTCGAGAAGGTCCAGAAGCTCCGCGCCGTGGCTGCCGAACGCACGGCAGTGGTTCGCACGGCCGTCGAGAAGCTGGTCCGTGAAACGCAGACCTCTCCTCCGGATGCCTTGCAGGGCTTCGTTCATCAGCTCGCGGGGTTGCGGAAGCTTCGTGGCGAGATCATCGGCTTGCGGGATGTCCGCTACACGGACGCCGCGACTATCGCCGCGTTCGAGAAAGAGGTGGTCGAGACCTCCGATGCCGTGTCGGCCCGGACTGTCGATTTCCTGTTAGGCGAGGATTCCCTGAAATCCTACGCCGCAGCCATCGATACCCAGGAAGCCGCGCTCGCGAAGATCGCGAAGGTCACCGAGGCTGACGAAGTCGCCACGGCTCTCGACCAGGCGGCGACCGAACTGGAGATGCTGATCGAGATCGTCGGCGGATTGAAGATTGCCGATGCCACCCAGACCACGGCGATCATCGAGCGGATTTCCGCGCTCTACGCGCGACTGAACGGGACACGCGGCTCGCTGCGCAACAAGCGCAAGGAACTCGCGCGCGGCGAAGGCGAGGCGCAATTCGCGGCGCAGATGAAGCTGCTGTCGCAGGCGCTCGCGAACTACCTCGACCTCTGCGACACCCCGGAAAAATGCGATGAATCGCTGACCCGCCTGATGGTGCAGGTCGAGGAGCTGGAAGGGAAATTCGCCGAGTTCGACGAATACATCGAGCAGATCTCCACGCGTCGCGAGGAGATCTACGATGCTTTTGAAGGTCGTCGCACCCAGCTCGTCGAAGCTCGCGGCAAGCGGGCAGGTGCGTTCTTCAAGTCGGCCGAGCGAATCCTCGCCGGCATTCGCAATCGCGTCTCGTCCCTGGGCGAAGTGGAGGAAATCCATTCCTACTTCGCGGCTGATCCGATGATCGAAAAGGTCCGCGACTTGATCGGCCAGCTCCAGGAGATGGGCGACACGGTCAAGGCGGACGACCTCCAGACGCGCCTCAAGACGCTGCGCGAGGACGGCGTGCGGCAGCTGAAGGACAAGAAGGATCTCTACGTCGACGGCGAGAATGTGATCCGCTTCGGCAAGAATGCCTTCAACGTGAACACGCAGCCTTTGGAGATGGCCATCGTACCCCACGAGGATGCGATGGCGTTCCATCTCACGGGCACCAAGTTTTACGAGCCGATCACCGACGCGGAGTTCCTCGCTACGCGCGAGGCGTGGGATCTGGAAGTGCCAAGCGAGAGCCCGCGGGTGGCTCGAGTAGAGTATCTCGTGTGGCAGTTCCTTTATCGCGGAGCTGCATCGAATGACCTTCTCGCGGGCGTGCAGGCCTTCATGCAGCCCCGCTATGCCGAGGGCTACACCAAGGGCATTCACGACGAGGATGCGGCGAAGATCCTCGCTCTGTTGCTGCCGATTCATGCGGAAGCCGGGTTGCTGCGCTTCGGGCCGCGTGACCGTGCGGCGGCGGTACTGTTTTGGGAATCGTGGGACGATCCGGCGAAGACACGTCTCGCAGGACAGTTCGCGTCCTACGGGAAGCGTCGTAGTTTGTTCGCAGGAGGCGACGAGATTGAATCGTGGAAGAAGAGGCTCGCGGAATCGTTTGCGAAGTGGAGCGCCGACCACGGTCTGTTCACCGAAGTGCACGCGACCAAGGCGGCCGACTATCTTTCTGAGGAACTTGCAGCCGGAGGGGCCTTTCTTGTTTCTGCCGTCGCGGCCGAATTGAGCCGCCAATTTCAGCAAGCCCTGGTGGCGAAGCGGGCGGAGAGTATTTTCAAGGAGTTGCTCGGTGACCAGGACGCTCCCGCCTTCGTTCGCTACGAGATTGCCCGTGACTGGCTGGCGGGATTCGCGGTGAATCATCCGGAGGCTCTCACGGATACGCCTGCCGAGTTGCTGCCGGCAGTGATCGATGAAGCGGCGGTTCATTTCTCTCGCGGCGGCTTCGAGCAACGCGCGGTGAAAACGGTGCCTCTCTCGTTCCGTGTAGAGGGGCTGCGTTCCAGCCACACGCGGATCGTCGGTGGTGCGCTGGAGATTCACTATAGCGAATTCCTGGATCGCCTCGATCGGCATGAGCGCACCGATGCTACTGCCTTCCGTGCCTTGGCAGAGCGCAAGTCGCAGCTCACCGGTGCCAAGCGCCAGACCATGCGGCTGGATGAATTCAAGCCGAAGGTGATGAGCGCCTTCGTCCGAAACCGTCTCATCGACGAGGTCTATCTTCCATTGATCGGCGACAACCTTGCCAAGCAGCTCGGCACCGCCGGCGCGAACACGCGCACCGACCGCATGGGCCTGCTGCTGTTGATCTCGCCGCCCGGCTACGGCAAGACGACCATCATGGAGTACGTCGCCAATCGTCTCGGCCTCACGTTCGTGAAGATCAATGGTCCGGCTCTCGGTCATCGCGTGCTTTCGCTTGATCCCGCCGAGGCGCCGAATGCCTCCGCCCGCATGGAAGTCGAGCGCGCCAACCTCGCGCTGGAGATGGGCGACAATGTGATGCTATACCTCGACGACATCCAGCACACCGATCCCGAGTTCTTGCAGAAGTTCATCAGCCTCTGCGATGCCCAGCGGAAGATCGAGGGTGTGTGGAAGGGCCAGGCGCGGACCTATGACTTGCGTGGCCGGAAGGTCGCCGTCGTCATGGCGGGCAATCCTTACACCGAAAGCGGCGGCAAGTTCCAGATCCCGGACATGCTCGCGAACCGCGCCGACACCTACAATCTCGGCGACATCCTCGGCGGCCACGAGGCTGCCTTCAAAGGAAGTTACATTGAGAACTCGCTCACTTCGAACGCCACGCTCTCGAAGCTCGCCAGTCGCTCGCAGAAGGACGTGCTGATGCTCATCCGCGTCGCCGAAACGGGCACGCGCGATGGTGCCGACTTCGAGGGCAACTACACCCCCGCCGAAGTGGAAGAGATGCTCGCCGTGGTGAAGCACCTGCTCACCGTCCGCGACACCATTCTACGGGTGAACCTCCAATACATCGCCAGCGCCGCGCAGGAAGACGCCTATCGAAACGAGCCGCCCTTCAAGCTCCAGGGTTCGTATCGAAACATGAACCGCATCGCCGAGAAGGTGCTGCCGCTCATGACTCCGGAAGAAGTGCGGCAGATCGTCATCGATCACTACCGCAGCGAATCGCAGAACCTCACCACCGCCGCCGAGGCGAACTTGCTGAAGTTCTACGAGATGGAAGGCATGCTCGATGAGAAGCAGGCCACGCGCTGGGAGCAGATCAAGAAGGAGTTCGGCAAGCGCAGGCTGCTCGGCGCCGGCGGCGAGAACGATCCCATCGCCCGTGTCGTCGCGCAGCTCACCCAATTCAACGACGGCCTCGAAGCGATCAAGGACGGCATCTCACGAGCGGGCGAACGCTATGCCGCTCCCCAGTCACTCGCTGATCAAACCATCGGCCAGCTTCGCACCATCATCGAAGGCCTCCGTGCAGTTCCCGTGCAAGTGGACATCAAGGTCGTGCCCGTGCAGGACGAGAAGAGAAGCATTGAAAGCGTCGACTCGTCCGACAAACCGCCTTTGGCCTTCGAGCCGGAAGTGAGGCAAACGGATTAAAGGCGGGCGCTTGATGCATCACGACTCCCGCGACCATCGGAACTTGCGCTCCGCTTCAGTGATGGGCTGGTCGTTGATGCTGGCATAGCGGCGGGCCATGTAGCCGTGTTCATCGAACTCCCAGTTTTCATTGCCATGGCTGCGCCACCACTGGCCGGTTTCGTCGTGCCATTCGTATTCGAAGCGCACGGCGATGCGGTTGCCGGTGAAGGCCCACAGGGTTTTCTTCAGGCGATAGTCGAGCTCGCGCTGCCACTTCTTTGTTAGAAACGCGACGACCTCCTCGCGGCCGTTGAGGAAGTCGGTGCGGTTCCGCCATTCGGTGTCTTCGGTGTAGGCGAGGGAGACCCGTTGCGGATCGCGGGTGTTCCATGCGTCTTCGGCGGCCTGGACCTTTTGGAGGGCGGTTTCTTCGGTGAAGGGTGGGAGTGGCGGGCGTGGATTCATGGCGATGTCGGTGGATGGAGTTGGGATTCGAGTTCGGCGATGCGCGCCTTGAGAGGGGCGATCGCCTCAGTCACTTCGGCGGCAGTGTAGCGCGGGGTGATGTACTTCGGGCAGTTCCAGTCGTAGGAGACGATCCGGATCCGGAAGATGCGCTCGGTCAGCTTCACCATATCGGGCGCGGCGATTTGGGCGACCAATTCGGGATGCTCGCGGGCATCGAGCACCTCGGCGTGGCCGAGCAGTTTGAGCCGCACGCGCTGGGGATAGTCCATGAGGAACAGGCATACCCGGTCGTTCACGGCGAGATTGCCGGTGCTGAGCATCTGGCGGTTGCCCTTGTAGTCGGCGAAGGCGATTTCATTCGGCGAGATGACTTTCGCGAAGCCCGCCGGGCCGCCGCGGTGTTGGACATAAGGCCAGCCGGTCTCATTGACGCTGGACAGGTAGAAGCTGTCGCGTGATTCGATGAAATCAATCTCATCCGGCCCCAACGGATCGTTTTGGATCGCCGGAGGGAGCGATTGGGAGCGGCCATAGTAGTGCTGCTGTGCGGCCCGCACCGCCGGGGTGAAGGCGACTTCGAGGAATTTGTGGGCCATGGCGATGGGAATGGTTCGGACTGAATTGGATGGGGCTACCGGTGAGCACACTTGACGTGGCCGACCGGATTTTGGTGCGGTTAGAACACCAGCACCTGCCAGCCGTCAGCGAGGTAGCGCCTCAGGCTGAGCAGGCCGGTGGGACCCGCCGCAGTGTTGTCCTTCTTTTCCGGAACGCCGGAGGCTTCGAGGCCTTCGGTCGCACCGAAAACGGCCGCGCAGGCACAGGACGCGCCTACCACGAGGTCGCGCACTTCATTGTAGAGGGCATTGGCCGGATGAGTGATCTTCGAAAGCTGCTCGGGCCAGCGGGTGCCAGTGCCGATGAAGCTGACTTCTACCTCGTCTCCGGCCTGCTTGCCTTCGGCGGCCACGGCGAGCGCATTGAATGCCCGGGCAAGGGCTTCTTCTCCGGCCTTGGGATCGCTGATGAGAATGACGGCTGTTTTCATGGTGTCGCTTGATGTCTGTTGGTGGTGTGCTCGCGGGAATGGTTCCCGGTCGACGAGCACATCCTGCCGCGATCCGCGTACTTTGGATAATGCCGCTTCGCTGTTGCAGCTATGCCGGATCGGCATAACATAGTGGCGTGATTGATCGCATCCGTTCGTTGCTGGCCGTCATCGAAGAGGGCAGCGTCAACCGCGCCGCAGTCCGGCTACGCATCACCCAGCCCGCCCTGAGCCGGCAGATGAAACTGCTGGAATCTGAAGTCGGCGGGCGCCTGCTGGAGCGTGGATCCAGCGGTGTGACACCCACCGGCCTCGGCCACGCGCTGGTCAAGGTCATGCGTCCCGTCGTCGATTCCTACGATGCAGCGCTGGCCGACGTGCGTCGCCAAGCGCGCGGCTTCCGCTCGGAATTGCGCGTGGGATTCCTGATCTCCGCCGCGCAGCCCATCCTGACTCCTGCCCTCGAG
This sequence comes from Luteolibacter sp. Y139, assembly GCF_038066715.1. NCBI lineage: Bacteria > Pseudomonadati > Verrucomicrobiota > Verrucomicrobiia > Verrucomicrobiales > Verrucomicrobiaceae > Neoluteolibacter > Neoluteolibacter soli. The sequence continues at coordinate 75,047 of NZ_JBBUKT010000016.1, forward strand.
CGGCTGCGCAACACGCATCCGGAGATCAAGCTCAAGCTCCACGACATGTCGCCCAAGGAACAGATCGACGCCTTGGAAGCCGGGGAGATCGATCTCGCCCTGATCGGCCAGGAAGGGGCGGTCGCCGCGCGTGATTTCCATAGCCTCAAGCTCGGCTCCCTCGGCGTGTGCGCCGCGCTTTCCTCCGGGGACCCGCTGGCAGCGCGGAAGCGGATCGCCATCAAGGATCTCGCCGGCCGCGATTTCATCGGCGCGGATGAAGATCATATGCCGGGAAGAAACCGCTGGATCGCTTCCCTCTGCCGGTCGGCTGGTTTCAAGCCGCGCTTCTTGTCGATCATCGACGGGATCACGCACATGCTGTCGATGGTGGCTTCCGAATCAGCGGTCACCTTGCTGCCGGATTACTTCAGGGCGGCCAGCCACCCGGGCGTCACCTTCGTGCCAGTCGCGGATGCGAATGCACGCTGGGACCTAATCGTGCTGTGGCAACGCGGCAAAACCTCCGCGGCCACAACCGCCCTCGTCGCCGCGCTCAAGGCGACCGCATCGTAGCTAGAGGCTCCTAACAGTCCGAGCCCCTTATTGAGGTTCCATCACCCTCAGCCGCAGGTAACCCTTGCCCATCTCCGGCTTCGCCACCGTGGCAGTCACCGGCACACCTCCCGAGCCGATCTCGCCTTGGTTGACGATTTCCCAACTCCACGAAAACTCCGAGAGATCGATGGAAAACTCGACCCGGAATTGAATGCCCGCGGCCACCGCCTGCACTGAAGGCGTGTAGGTGTAGCTGAGGACTTCGCCATCTCCATCGAAGGTGACCGGAAGCACGCCTGGCTTGCTGGGATCCATGCCCAGCGCGAACTTCACCAGGTTTGGAATATCATCGCCCTGCGGCGTCGCATCGTCTGCGCCGGGACCGTCGGTGCTGGTGCTGCCGGGGAAATAGGTCTGCCGCCAGCCTTCGAGGATCGTGGCCGTGGTGAAGAAATCGACTCCAGTGTAGACGGTCCCGATGCTGCTCGTGGCATAGGCCGCCACCGCATAGGTCGTATTCGGCTGTAGCCCGGCAGCGGTGGTATTGAAGGCCCCCGTGGTGCCGCTGACCACGATGCGCGTCACGCCTTCCGCCCCGATCCGCGGATTTTCACTCACGCTGAGGCTTGAGAAAACGATGCCGCGTTCCGTGACCAGAGCATCGCCTTGGGAAATCACGTCGCCACCGAGCACCGCGGTGTCATCCGTCACCTCGCCGATGGTCGGACCCGTGATCGTGGGCAGCGCAGGCGCGGGTCCTGTTAGAACGTGCACGTGCTCCAGCTTGCTCCCGATTCCCGTAACCAGCCGGCCGCTCAGCGCGCCGTTGCCCGTGATCTCCACGGGAGTGAGGCTCAGGACCGTGCTGCCATCGCCAAGGCCGGATGGGAGATAGCCCCACGCATACAGACGTCCATCCGATGTCACCGCGAGGCTGTGCCGCAGGCCCGCGCGGATCTTCACCACCGTCTTGCCCGCCAGCGCGCCGCTCATGTCCACCATCACCGGAGAGCTGCTGGAGTTAGCCGTCGCATCACCGAGTTGGCCGCTTGTATTCGCGCCCCATGCATATACCTCGCCCTCGCTGGTGACTGCGAGCGCATGGCTGTAGCCGCAACTGATCGCCGTGACCGTTTTCCCCGCGAGGACTCCCGTGACATCCACCCCCACCGGTGCGGCACGATCGGTAGTGGTGCCATCACCCAGCGCTCCTTGCCCGTTCGAGCCCCACGCATAGACCCTTCCTTCGCTGGTGAGGGCCAGACTCCTCTCGTTCCAGGCGCTGATCGCAGTGATCGTCTTCCCGGCAAGCGCGCCGCTCATGTCGACCGCCACCGGCGATGCTTCCGATGGCCCGGCCGCACCGGTGCCAAGCTGCCCGGCATTGTTCAGGCCCCACGCATAAAGTTCACCCCCGCTCGCCAGCGCCAGCGTGAATCCGTCGCCGACGCTCACCGCCGTCATCGTCTTGCCCGCCAGCACGCCGCTGTCATCCACCGGGTAAGGCGTATTCGCCGGGAAAAACCCTCCATGCCCGAGCTGGCCGTAGGCGCCATTGCCCCACATGAAGATCTTTCCATCGCCCGTCAGCGCGGCACTCGCCGCATTGCCCGCACTGATCGCGGTGACGGTGTGACCGAGTAGCGCGCGATGCATGTCCACCGGCACCGCCACATTGCTGAAGGTGCTCGTGCTATTGCCCAGCTCGCCATAAATGTTCGCCCCCCACGCAAACAGCTTCCCGTCCCCGGTCCGTACCAGCGTGTGTCCCCAGCCATCTTCCACCTCCGCGATCGTCTGGCCCCACAGCGCTCCGGATTGATCGATCGCCACCGGCTCGGCGCGATCCGTCGTGGTGCCATCGCCGATGCGTCCCGACTCATTGACACCCCACCCGAGGAAGGCAGAGCCCGAGGGCGCTCCACCATTTCCCGTCAGGATGATCTCGAATGTGGTCTGATCCGGATCGTTGCTCGTGAGGTAGAGCGCCGCCGTCTTCGTCCCCTCGCTGTCAGGAGTGAAGGTGACTGTTAGACTCGTGCTGCCTCCCGCAGTCACCGATGTCGAAGGCGGGGTCGTGATCGCAAACAATCCCAGATCCAGCCCGGCTTTCGTCACCGTGAGTCCAGCCATGGCACCCGTTCCTACATTGGAAATGTCGAAGGAGATCTCCTGGCTGCTGCCCACCGCTTGCGTTCCCCAACTGCAAACCGAACCGCTCACCAACGCCTTGCCCGGCGATTGCGACACCGCGATGTCCGCCTCCACCGGCAGCGCCCCATGCGCGAGCGCCACGAGGTGTTCTCCGCCGATGTCGATGCGCGAGATCATCTTGCCATGAAGCTGGCCGCTCATGTCACCCGCCACCGGACTCAGCCGATTGAACATCAGCCCGCCCGACTGCCCTTCGGCAAGGGCACCCCAGCCAAAATACTCCGTCCCGGAAGCCGAGGTCGCCATCGTCACCCCCTGTCCGGCGGTAATGCTCCCGAGAAGCTTCCCCGCCAGCGCGCTGCTCACATCCACCGCCACCGGACTCGTCCGCTGGCTCTTGGTGCCATCGCCAAGCTGGCCGCTCTCGTTCGCACCCCACGCATACGCCTTCCCGGCAGCAAGGACCGCGGTATATCCATAGCCGGCGGAAAGCTGCGACACGCGATTCCCCGATGACGGCTGTGGGATCGCTGACAGATCCACCAGCACCGGCGTGTTGCTGCTCGTCAGCGTCCCATCGCCAAAGGCTCCGGTGCTGTTGTCGCCCCACGCGTAGCACAAGTCATCCGTGGTCGTGACGATCGTGTGCTCGTCCCCCGCACTGATGAGGTCAATGAATTTGCCCGCCAGTGCTCCGGTGACTTCGGCAGGCGTGTTGTAAAACGCGCCGCCACCCGTCCCGAGCCTGCCATTGGAGTTGTAGCCCCACGCATAGAGCTTCCCATCGGAGGTCACCGCGAAGCTGTGATGCGTGCCAGCCTCGATCTTGATGACCGTCTTCCCATCGACCAATCCACCGGCACCAACTGCCACCGGTTGCGTCTGGAACAAATACGATCCGATCCCGAGCTGCCCCTGGCCATTGTCACCCCACGCATACACCTTCCCCTCCGAAGTCAGTGCCAGGCAATGCTTCCCTCCCACGGAAACCGTAGTCACGAACTTCCCCGCCAGAGCCCCGCTCGTCAGCACCGCCACCGGCGAAGCGCTGTCGACCTGATTGCCACTGCCGAGCTGGCCCACGTCATTGACGCCCCACGCATACACGAGCCCGTCCTGGTCCACCGCCACTGTGTGGTAGCTCCCCGCGTCCAGATCGCGCAGGAAGCGTCCGGCCAGCACGCCCGTCTTGTCCACATGCACCGCGGAGGTGCGGGAAAGGGTGCTGCCATCACCGATCTGTCCGAAGGTATTGCCCATCCACCCATAGCCATCCCAGTCCATCTCGGTCGCACCGGAGCCATCGACCGGAATCCGGAAGGGATTGGCAAAAGCGCCGCTGCTCGTGCTGGTCACACTCACCATCGCATTCTTCGCACCGGAGGAGGTGGGACTGAAACGCACGTGAAACACCGCCGTCTCTCCCGCCCCCAGCGTCGTCGCGGTGAGTCCCAGCACCTCGAACTGCTCCGCATCCGCACCCGAGGCCGTCACCGTCAGTCCCTCCAGCGGCAGTTGCCCGTCATTGCGGATCGTGAAAGGCCGGAGCTCCTGCGAATGCAGCGGCAGGTTGCTGAAATGAACCGTGCTTTGGTTGTCGGTCCGCTGCGATCCACCGGCTCCCACGCCATTGAAAACCTGGAGGTAAGGCGCGGGATCCTGTGCCGCGAGTAGATAGCCGCCGAAGGAGTTGATAGAGATCGCCGTCGCGATCTTCCGGTCCAGCGGCCCCGTCATGTTCACGGCCACCGGAGTGTGGCTGTCGGTCGTGCTGCCATCGCCGAGTTGACCGTGCTCATTTTGTCCACAGGCATAGACCTTGCCGTCCGACGTCAGCATCAGGTGGAAATCCAGACCCGCCACGATGTCCGTCACCGTCTTGCCCGCGAGAGCTCCGCTCATGTCCACGGCGACCGGCTCGTAGCGGTCGGTGGTGGTGCCATCGCCGAGCTGGCCGTGATCATTGCGCCCCCATGCATAGACCTTGCCGTCCGAGGTCAAGGCCATCGAGGTGAGCACTCCCGCTGAGACCTTGGCCACGGTCTTCCCTGCCAAGGCTCCATCCATGGTGATCAGGACGGGAGAACTGGCGCTGGCGGTGCTTCCCGTGCCCAGAGTCCCCCAGCTACCGCTGCCCCATCCGTAAACTTTTCCCTCTGTCGTCACGGCCAGCGAATGCGACTGGCCGGCACTGATGTCCGTCACCGTCTTGCCGGACAGCTCCCCGTTCATGTTCACAGCCACGGGTTCGGCGCTGATGCCCTGGCTACCGGTTCCGAGCTCGTATCCGAAGTTGCGGCCCCACCCGTAGATTTTTCCCTCCGAGGTCAGAGCCAGGCTGAACGGACCGCCTGCGCTGATCTTCGTGACCGTCTTGCCGGCGAGCGCTCCGGTCGCGATGACCTCCACCGGGACCAGTTCGGGATCCGGGAAGGTTAAGGGGGAGTCTTGATACATTTCGCCATTGCCTACGGCCCCGAAATAAGTGTCGCCCCAGGCATAGACCTTTCCTTCCGACGTCAGCACCAGCGAGTGATCGTTGCCGACTGACACATCCGTGATCGTCTTCCCGGCCAGCACCCCGCTCATGTCCACCGCTACCGGCTCGGGGCTTCCCATCACGGTACCATTCCCCAGCGCTCCGCCCGCTCCAGCGATTCCGCCCCATGCATAGAGTTTGCCATCGGACGCCAGCGCCAGCGCCGTGTGGTTCGAGCCCTGCATCAGCGTGATGGATTTCCCTGCCAGCGCGCCGCTGGTCACCACCGGGCTCGGCGTCAGGCGTTGCTCGGAGGTGCCATCGCCGATCTGGCCGAAGTTATTCCAGCCCCAGCCATAGCAATCGGCAGCTCGCGCCGGTTGGAGAACTCCGGAGAGGGTGGCTAGCAGAAGACAACTCAGGGAAACAAAGGTCGCTTTCATGGGAGGGGTCGTCAAAAGCCGGTCAGGAACAGGGAAGTCCTGCTGACCGGGGTGAGATGGGCGAGCTACTACCTAAATCACCGCCACAGATCAACGTTGCCTTTACTATCGGGCATTATGAAACATGCCCGGTCCCTTACAAAAGTTGGACCTTGTAGTGTGGATTGGCCTAACACCGCCAAAAAGCTCAGCGCTTCCTGCGGCGGAACCGGATCATGAACCCGTTCGTCGGCGATCTTCTCCCATGTCCCCGCATGGCGGATATTCAGGGACGTTCGTAGTGGAGCTCCACCAAATCGAAGTTTCCTGTGTCGCCGGGTTTGCCTGCAACAACGACGCCGACTCGGGGCGCGCGGTCCCATGGCGGGATGAAGGCGCCGTCAATCTCTTGGTCGCCGATGGCTTTCCATTCCTTGCCGTCGGTGCTGGAAGAGAAGCGGAACTTATGGCCTTCGCGAACGACCATGCGGAGTTGGAGCTTTTCACCCTCGGGGAGAGGGCTGGTAGCCAGTTGCTTTGGCTGGCCCTTCTCCACTTTCGAAAGCACCAGGCTTTTGTCTTCGATCCGAAGGACGAGCGCGCTCTTTGCTTCACCATAGATCGCGATACCCTCTTGCGCTGGACCACTAGGCTCGACGGTGGCGGTGAGTGTGTAGTCTCCTTGTTGCACACGAACGCCGAGGAAGGTTCCGGCCGGACTCGCCTCAGGCGCATCCGAGACGCCGAGATGAAGCGCGCCGTCCGCGATCTTGATAGTGGGTGAGTGACGAAGATCCCACTGCCATGCGAGTGCCGGTTTTGGATTGTCGAAAGAGTTCGCGAAATCCGCGGGGCTCGCCGCCTGCTGCTTGCCGAAGGGCGAGATTCCCGTCGCGCGAGGTGTTGGACCACCTGCGAAGACTGGCCAGCCATTGTCCTGCCAAGAGATTTCGCCGAGAAGACCCTGCCGGCCGGTGTAGACATTCTCCTTCGCGTTGTACGCGTGATAGAGGAAGAAGTCCCGCTTGTCCGGAAGCGTGACGAGGGTGCCGTGACCCGGGCACTTCCATTCGTCGCCGCCGGAAAGGATGGGATTCACGGGAGACGGTTCCCACGGGCCTTTCAGGCTCTTGGCACGAGAGACTTCGAGCTGATAGTCGCAGCCGCGGCCGCAGCAGCCCTTGGTGGAATAGAAGACGTAATACCAATCACCGCGACGGGTCATGACCTGGCCTTCGGCAGAGATTGGCTTGCCGCCTTCCTGCAAGAGTTCAAACGGCTCGCCCTTTAGCTTCAGGGCATCGTCCGTCATTTCGCTGGCGAGCAGGGAAACGGGGCGGTTCTTTTCCAGGCCATACGCTTTCCAGGAGAAGTAGAGCTTGCCGTCGTTATCCTTGAAAACGAAGCCGTCGATCGCCTCGGAGCCCCACTCCAGGATGATGCCTTTGTCGGTGAATCCTTTCGCCGGGTCGTCGCTCGTGGCCACGCCGATCACCGAGACGTTGTCGGATTTCCTACGGGCCGTGTAGTAGACGTAGAAGGTGCCGTTGTGGTGGTACAGCTCGGGTGCCCAGAAGCTGCCGGACGTCCATTCCGGCATCTTTTCAAAGACGTGGCCGATCTGCTGCCAATTGACGAGGTCCTTCGACGTGTAGATCGGGTAGTGAGGCGCCCATTCGGAAGAAGTACCCGCCGCATAGTAGGTGTCGCCGACGAGGATGATGCTCGGATCGCAGAAGTCTCCGCCGATCACCGGATTGCGGTAGGTGACGGCGGGTGCTTCCTGAGCCTGCGCCTTGAACGCTCCTCCGCAGAGAGCAAGGCCAGCAAAGGTCGAGATCAACGCGAAGGCGCCAACGTTGGAGCGGGGATTCATGGACCCATGAGGCCCTCATCATGCCGGAAAAAGCAAGGAACCTGTGAATCTTCGCCACTACCCCTGATTCAATATGATGTCGTCCGCGTTGAAGAGCTTGCCGTCCGGACCGGCGGAGCGCAGCCCGAGGACATCACGCGAGACCGGATGGAAGTAATAGGGCGTGCCCCAGCGATCCAACAGCCTGCCGGTGCTTGAGATAGCTGGGTGCTTCGCGGGCAGCACCGCGAAACCCTTGTCATTCCGGCCGGTGAGCTGACTGACGATCTCATCGTTTTCTCCCCCTGCGGGACTCGCCCCTTCGTTCGCCTTGCGGAAGATGGTCACCAATACATCCAGTATCTCCAAATCGTCCGCCGTAGTCGTGTCGGGCGCATTCAGCCGTCCCGCAATCTCGGCGGCTTCAGGAAGCAGCGTGATGGCAGGTTGGGATTTCCGCACCAATGTGGGAGGCCGTTTGACATCTCCATAGTCGCACAATGCGGGCGTCGCTACGGGAGCCCCACCAAGGGTGGAGGAAGACACCGCGGCCTTCCTCCACCCGATGGAGATTCCGATCATCGTCAGGGCGATTCCTGAAAGGAGGATCGTTTGTTTTTTCATCGGCCCAATCCAGATCAGAGGAACCCGAGATTCGCGCTGCTGCCGAAGGGATCTTCGAAGCGTGAGAGGTTCGGGAAGATGTCCGCAAGGTAGGTCGGCGAAACGCCGAGCCACTTGGCGGACACGGAGGCATACTGATCGACGGAGGTCGTGGGGATCCAGCGGCCGCGATTGCTGGACCCGGCATCGAGTCCCGCGCCGAGCACCAGCGAGGGGAACGAGCCATAGATCTGGCCGCCATTCACCGGCCCTCCGAGCACGATCTGGTGACCACCCCAGCCGTGGTCGGAGCCCGCGGTCGCGGCATCCTGTCCATTCGGCGTCAGCGTGCGGGTGAAGTCCGAGTGGGTGATGGTCACCACGTTGTCATTCACGCCGAGCGCCTTCAGCGTGTCGCTGAACGCCTTCAGGCTATTGCCCAGCTCTCCTAACAGATTGTTCTGGGCATCGAGCTGGTCCTGGTGGGTATCGAAGCCGCCGATGCTCGCGAAGAAGATCTGGCGGCTGTTCCCCAGCGCGGTGCGCCCCGCGATCAGCTTGGCAATTGCCTTGAGCTGGTCGCCGAGGTTCGACTGCGCATTCAGGAACAAGTTGTCGAAATCGACGCCCGTGGCGGCGGCGGCCGTGAGTGCCGCGCCGACGAGGCCTTCATTCGCGCGAGCCCGCTTCACGACCTTCGCATGATCATCATCGAGCAAGTGCTGGTAGGTGTGGTTCGTGATGTCATCGAAGGCCTTGAGCCGTTTGCCGACGGTGGTCGTCTTGTAGCTGCCGTCGCCATTCAGGGCATTGCCATAGGGATTGCCACCGGCGGCGTAGCCCGCCAAGGGGATCGCTCCGTCCGAAGTCACCGCGTATTGGACCTCCTGGTCCGCCACTTGCAGGCTGTTGATTCCGGAGAGGCTCACCGAAAGAGACACTTGTCCCTGCGCATAGCCTTGCGAGGCGAGGAGATCCGCAATGCGACCACCCCAGCCGCGGCTGAACGGCTGGTCTGGCACCGAGCTCTGCCACTGGACCTGCTGGTCGGAGTGAGAGAAAAGCTGCGGCGGCAGCGGCACCGTGCCCGCGTTATAGTCGGCCCGTGTGGTCGGATACACCAGCGTTCCCACGTTCGCGACGAAGGCGAGCTCGCCGCTGTTGAAGAGCTGGGCGAGACCTCCGGCCGCGGGATGCACGCCGTAGTCCGCACCTGCTCCTGTCAGGGGAATCGAAGCGGGCTGACCTGCCACGTAGGCGGGATCATTCGCATCGAGGATCTTCAGCACGCCGCGCGCACTCTTGTATTGGCTATACGAGCCGTGGCCCTGGCGCGGGATGAGCAAGTTATTCGAGTCGTTTCCGCCGAAGAGGAAGAGCACGACCAGGGCCTTGTAGTCGCCCGTCGGAACTCCTTGCGCGAGGGCCGAGTTCACCAACCGCAAGTGAGCCAAGGTGTTAATCACTCCCGTCATGCCAAGCGAAGCGCAAGCAGACTGGCGGAGGAAAGAGCGGCGATTCTGCAGCGAGTCTTTGTCCTGTGATTTCATGGTGAGGAATGGTGTGGGATTACTTCTGGTTCACGTATTCCGGTGAGGTGGCGAGCAGGTAGAGCAGCTCCTTCACCCGCACGGCGGTGGTGGTGGCAGCATCGAGTGATGCGGCCGATTGGATGATGATGCTGCGTGGATTTGGCGTGGCTGCGCTGGCGTAGCTCGCCTTGAAGTTCCCCGCAGTGAGCAGCAGATCGAGTTGGTCGAGCACCGCCGTGGACGCTTGAGTGACACTGTCGCCTGCGGTGATCCGCGCGTCGTAGAGCTGCTCGTAGACGGTGCGATCAAGCTTCACGTTTTCCTCCAGCGCATCGGTCGAGCCGACCAGCCGGTTCACGTTCTGGCCGTCATTGTTCTGGATGATGGTGTTCGCGTAGTTGGTGGTGCGGATCACGCCGGTCTCCGTGCTCAGTTGGAGCTCGGGAGCGACCAAACCTGCCTCGGCCAGTGCGCCACCCGGATTGAAGCCAGGCAGGAACCAGTTGAAGACGGTCGGCGCATTCTGTGGCGTCTGAGCGAGTGCGTCGTCCGTGTTCGGATAGCGATACAGCGTGGTGCCGGTGGGGAAGTTGTTGAGTTGGGCCGCCGGGTAACCGTAGGCGCTCAACGTGGACAGGGGCAGCGATGACTTGCCGTCGAAGGCACGCAGCAACTGGATGTAGCGGACGATTGGTTCCTTCTGCTTGCCGGAGCCGACTTGCTGCACGAGCGACAGGTCACGCGCTTCCGGATCGAGGAGGATGGCCCTGAAGACCGCCTTCAACGCTCCGCGGGTGCCGGAGCCGTTGTTCTCGAACTTCTGCGCGACGCGATAGACGTAGCCGCGGCTCGGGTTGGAAGTGACCAGCCGTTGGATCAGTTGCCGGCTGACAAATGGTCCGACATTCGGATGAGCGAAGATGATGTCCAACGCCGCATCCAGATCCGCCTGGCCTGCGAGACCGGCAGTGATGTTGCTTCCCAGCACGGTCTTCGCGCCGGTGTCGTGATAGGCCGCGAAGTTCTTCAGCGGATTCGTCCACGATGCCTGGTAGTAGGCCGGGCCGTTTCCTTGGAAGAAATTCGTATTGTCCTGCACCGGGTAACCGGAGCCCGCCGCGCCGTTCTTCTTGCTGAAGCTCCAGCCGGTGAAGACACGGGCGAGGTTCGTGATGTCGTCGTTGTCGTAGGTCGCGATCGGCAGGCCATCGCTTCCCAGCTTCAGCGTGCCATCCGGATGAAGCTCCACGAGACCGATGGAGAACAGCTGAAGGATCTCCCGCGCGAAGTTCTCGTCCGGGCTGATCAGCACGTTGCCATTGCCGTCCGTCACCTCCTTCTGGTTCTGAAGGTGGCTGAGGTATTTCCCCATCACCGGGCTCTTGCTCACGTCCCCGAGCAGGGTGCGGAAATTTCCGTCCGCGCGGGTGCCGAGCTGGTCGTAGTAGTTCGCAAGGCCATAGTGCTTGTTGCGAAGCAGGGCGAGATCCTCCGAGACCACGAACAGCTCACTCAACGCGAAGGCAGCCCGCTGACGGAGCTGGTCCTGTGCCTTCGTCGAAATGAGCCACCAGCCGCGGCGACGATTGTGGTAGGACGGTTCGTCGTTGTTCGTGAAGTTCGAGGGCGAGGCACCGCGCAGGTTCCACTCGTGGGCATCCGCCGCTTCGGTGTAGTCTAATAGCTTGGTCTGATCGTAGGCGAACTGGGTATCGATCCACGCCGAGTAGGCCGCGATGCGGTCGCCGCCATACGTGGTCTGGATCGAGTTCACCAGTGCATCGATCTCCGCCTTGGTCGGACCGAAGGTTGCCTGGGTCAGGAAGCGGGACACGTCACGCGTCAGCGCATCACCCGTCAGCACCGCTGGTGTGGGCGGCGCGGGTGGCGCCGTGAAGGTGCTGGAGCCGGTCTGCCGCGTGAAGGTGCCTGCAATCTCTCCGCCGGGATAGGTGCCGGTGCCGATGTTCAGGTAAACCCACTTGCCGCCACTCTGAAAGAGGCCATCGATGAGATCCTGCCCGGCCAGCGCGCCGACGGGATTGATGGTCCAGGTTTCATTCGACACCTGGCCGATCGGCAGGGTGGGCCGCAGTTCCGGTCCCACGCCCGAGGTCACGCCGTATCGCAGGTAGGCATTCACCTGATTCGATGTCAGGCCGCTGAAGCTGAGATTCACCCGTGCCGCGGTCTTCGATCCATTCAAAAACAGCGTCGCGACACCGGAGCCATAGCTCTGCGCCGTGCCCTGCCGGGTGAGATAGGCCACGAACAGCTGCTCGTTCTGCGGTGCATCGGTCGCGTCCTTGATCTTCACCGTCGCCGCGTTCGGCGAACCGACGGAGTATCCCGAGCCGGTGGAAACCGTAAGCGAAACGCTCTCCGGATACTCCTCCAGCGCATCAAGCGTGGGAACGATGAACACCGTTCGAGTAGTCTCCCCGGCCGCGAAGGAAACGGAGCCGCTGAGGGTCGCACCGCGGTCGTCCTTCACCACATAATCGCCGGACGATGCCGTGCCACCCAAGGCGAAAGCCACGGTCGCCGGTGCCACACCGTTTCGGGTGATCAGGAATGCAGCACGTCCGCCCTCTTTCTCAAAGGCATCCGGTGCCAAGGTGGTGACGGTGATGCTGCCGCTGCCATTCGCGGCATTCGGATTGGTCCCGTAAGTCTGCTCGGCGAGGTTGTTGAGCCCGTCGCCATCGGGATCGAGCGTGGCGTCGGCGGCGTTGTTAGGATTCAGGCCGTTGGCGAGCTCCCATGCATCGGGCAGCCCGTCCTCATCCGTGTCCAACGCTCCGGCGATTGAGAGAAAGCCGGTTTTCTCCGCGGTGTGGGCCACGTTGACGTCCAGCGACGTTTCCTCCTGCAGGCGCAGGTCCGCGCCGATCGCGCTGAGATTGCGGAAGCGCAGGGTCACCGGATCGGTGTCGTTGCGCGTCTGCACGTCCGCGAAGAGGAGGGGATCAGCGACCTTCCGGGTGAAGGACTGCGACTTGAAGAACTCTGTCACGTCCGCCGCTGTCACGACCGTGTTCACCGAAAGGAAAGGCGGCGTGATGAGACGGCCATTGCCCTGCTGCACCGCCAGGTAGTGCACCGCCTCGTTGACGTGCGTCTGATCCTGCGCGGCTTCTTCTTCGAGCCTAACAGAGAAGCCCGTGGCCGTGACTCCGCTGATTCGCGACTTCACCGCACTGGTGCCATTGCGTGTCGTCGTCTGCGTGAGCACCACCGGAGCCGCGGCAAATGCTTCCGAGAAAGTCAGTGCCGTGGCTGCCTGATTCACAGCGCTCGCACGTCCAAACTGCCAAAGCAGGCCACCGATGATGTAGCTGCCCTCCTCCGCCACCAGGTAGTGCACCTGCTCCTGCGCATGCGCGCCGTCCTGATAGTCCCATTCGTCGAGCTGCCACTCGAAGCCCGTCGAGGTCACATTGCGGACGCGGATCCCCACCGGCTCAGCATCGTTCTGCGTCGATGGTCCGAAGATGACGACCGGGTTCGCGTAGCTCGTGGAAAAGTTCACGGTCTGCCAAGTGCTCGCAGTCGCTTGGGCTTGCACTAGCTCGCCAAGCTCCAGCTTCGAACGCACCTCGCCTTCGGTTTCGCCAAGCACCAGGAAGCCGACATCCTCGGCATTGCCATGCAAGGTTTCTGTCCCCGCCGATTGCTCCTCTTGCAGGAAGATCTCCACTCCCGTGCTGCTGAGGTTCCGGCGCCGGATCACGAAAGGATCCACACCATTGTTCGTCTGCGACTGCGCGAAGATCAGTGGCTGCCGCACCGTGCTGCCGAAGGTGATCGCCTTCCACGCATCGGTGACGTTCGCGCCGGTCTTGGCCGCCTGGAAGACCGCACCATCCAAGGTGCCGGTGGAAGGCGCGATCGCGATCCAGCCGACCGACTCATTCGAAAGCGTCGCCGTATCCGACTCCTGCGTGATCGTCTTGAGCTGGAAATTTGTGGTGGTCACCGCCTGCACGCGGCTCGTCACCGCCTTGGCATTCGCGGTCGACTCTACCTGGGCCAGCACCACCGGAGCCGCGCTGAAGCCGCTGCCCAACGTCACCGTCTGCAAGGTGCGGGTCACGCTGGTGGTTCGACCCGCCTGCCAGGTCTTTCCATCGATCGTGTGCGTCCCCGGCTCGATCGCGAGGTAGTTCAGGGTCTCCTGACCGTGGACCCCATCAAGGTAGTCCCACTCATCGATCTGGTATTCGAAGCCGGTCGCCGTGACATTGCGGACGCGCGCCGCGAAGCCTGCGGCATCCGCATTCGTGGCTGTGCCGAGCACCACCACCGGAGTCGACGGAAAGGCCGTGGTGAAGGTCACCGCTTTCCACGTGCCGGCGTTCGGCTGGGAAAGAATCAGCGATCCGGATTCATACTTCGGGGCGGCTATCACGCTGGTGGCGAGACCAGCAGACAACAAGGAGCTAAGGACGGCGCTACGGCGCCATCCGGGTAAAGGATAGTTCATGTTAGAAACGTAAGGATTTCCAACGCCAGGAGCCACGTGGCCTGGGGCGAGGATTGGATTTCTCGGTTGCTTGGTCGCCCGGAGCCTTCCGGGCTGGAACCGCCGCCGTGGGGAAAACACGGTGGGCGAAATCGACGATCCTCTTCAGAGGTCTCAGTCGGCACTCAGGGACGCGGATTCACCGCGCAACCTTGAGCTGATCGAATCCTTACTAACTTGAGCGCTTTAGGCAATGAATAATTTCAAATCGGGATTCGACCCGAATGAAATCTCGCTAAGTCGCTCTCCCTCAATCCTCCTCCACATGCTTGCGCAGCCGCACCAGTGCGCGGTCCCAGCCAGCGGAGATGCCACCGAGAAATTCGCGGGCCTGGCGAAGCGGGCTCTCCTCCAGCGTGTAGAGGCGCTCGCGACCTTCCTTGCGCGCGGAAACCACGCCCGCTTCTTCCAAGACTAACAGATGCTTCGTCACCCCCTGCCGCGTTACGGGCAGCCCTTCGCCTAGCTCGCTCACGGAAAGGGGTGAGCGCTCGACGAGGCGATGCACCAGATGAAGCCGCGTGGCATCTCCCAGCGCGGAGAAGACACGCGACATCGCCGGATCGTTGGGACGTGACGGAGGCTTGGGCATCAGGACGCGCTCTCTTTATCAAGATACTTGGCGATGTTCTCCAGTTGCGATTCCCAGCCGCCGGTATTCATCAGGAAGGCACGCTTGCGCCGTGCGGGTGGCACGTTGTCGAAGCCGGACTCCACCACCTTCAAGAGCGTGCCATCGCCTTCGTCGGTGAGGTGGAACTCGACAAGTGTCTTCGGCTCGGTCTCCGGATCGATGCCGGCGTCGATCCCGAAGGGAATCCAGCGAAACGCGAATCGATGCTCGGGTTCGATGGCCTCCACCACGCAGAAGACTTCCGGAAGAACCTTCGCGATCGGTGATGGCGGTAGGCCGAGTTCCTTCAACCATTCATCGATCATCTCCTGCGAGAACTCACCCTTGAAGCGGCCCTTGATGGGCTTGCCCGCTACCCAAGGTCCATCGAGCTCGACGCCGAACCACGCACCGAATTCGCGGCTGTCGGTGATGGCTCGCCACACGCGCGCGCGGGGCGAACGGAGAACGATCTGTTTTTCAATGCGATCGGTAACGTCATTCATGGGCAACTAATAGGTTGCCAAAACGATGCGCCCTCTCCTCCAGAAGCGCAACCGAAAAGTTGCTTTTCCTTTAGGCCCGCCTCAGGCGCGCTTCATGGAGGAGATGCAGTAGCCTGACGGGCAAGGCTCATGGGATCGCGATCCGGACCCGCGCGAATTTCTTCGACGCGCCGCTCGCAGGAATCACCACGGTGATGTCATCGGGATCAGTACCATTTTCCACGACGGTCAGCGCCGGACTGGTGATGGCGCTGGTGGGAACGGTCACCGATGTCCACGGGGTTACGAGATTCGTGGAACTCTCCACGGTGACGGCGTAGGCCTTCGCGGCATCCACGCGCTTGAACTGAAGTACGATGTTTCCCGTAGCATCCAGGCTGCGCGAAATGATGGACGAACTGGCGGCGCTCGCCGGAGAGGTGCCGGTCATGAACTCGATGCCATTCGGCATGCCATCGTGATCAGGATCCGCATCGGGCGAACGGTCCGGCCCGGTGATGCTCGGATAAGTGGCGAGCCACCCATCATAGCCTGCCGGATTCGGAGTGACGGACACTTGGCTCGAGATCGGGGTTTCTTCCCCGCCATTCACCGCGGTCACCACGTAGTAGTAGGGTGTGCCATTGGTCAGGCCGGTATTCACGAAGTTCGTGGACGAGACGTTTCCGACAGTGGTGTAGGAGCTGCCGCTGATGGTCGATCGCTTCACGTTGTAGGAGGCGGCACCGGGAGTCGCCGTCCAGGCCAAGCTCGCCTGTGCATCTCCGGGCGTCGCCACCAGATTCGTCGGCGCGGACATCGTCGGCGCTCCATAGACCGCGAGCTGTGCGTAGCCCACCCAGCCGTTCTCTGAAGTCGGCGTGGTGAAGTCGAACTTCACCGCCGCCACGTTCGTGGCCAGCACGCCGCTGGATGCCGTCAAGGTGGACCGCGTCGTGGACTGCACGCCCGAGGGATTGGTCGGGTTGTAATTGACCGCGCGCAGCGTGATGAAGGTATTCGGCGTGGCGACCTTCGAGTAGGAGACCGTGTAGGCCTGCTGGTCGCGACCGGCATCCGCCCAACCGCCGTGGACCATGATCTTGGTCAACGTATGGCCGTTGGCGTTGGCCGGCAGCGTGTAGATGACCGAGGTTCCGGCGCCATTGCCATTGCCGCAGCTCAGGTAGTTGAAGCTGTTTTCTCCGCCCGTGGTCGGGCTGATCGAAAGGCTGCGAATCGTGGTGAGCGCGGCTGAGTTCTTGCCATTCGAATTGATGCTGAAGTTGCCCGCGGCAGTCGAGGGCGACATGCCACTGATGAGACTGTCATCTGCGGCCAGCTTCCAACTCGGAGTGAAGGTGGTGTTTCCGCCCAGCCCGGTCTGTGCCGCCATCGCGGCGATCACGTTGTTCACGGGAGCAGGTGCAGCAGTGACCGTTAGAGTGGACGCGTTGCTGGTGGCCGTTCCACTCGAATTGGTAGCCTTCAGACGGTAGCTTGCCGTGTCGCTGGTCTGCAGGTTGCTCAGGGTCAGCGTCGGCGTGTTCGCTCCGGCGATGTCGCTGGGGACGCCGCTCACCACCTTCTGCCATTGGTAGGTCAATGGGGTGGCGCCCGTGATCGAAGCGCTGAAGGTCACCTGGCCACCCACAACATCCGCCGCCGTTGCAGGGGAGGTCTGGAGGGTGATGGCGGGCTCCAGCGGCGTGCCATACACGGCGATTTCAGTGTAGCCGACCCAGCCATTTTCAGGCGCAGGCGTAGTGAAATCGAACTTGAGCGCGGCGACGCTGCTGGCGAGCGGGGCCGCGGTGGAGGAAGTCAAGGTGGAGCGGGTCGCGCATTGGACGGCCGCGGGGTTCGCCGGGTTGTTGTTGACCACTGCGAGCGAGATGAAGGTCGTAGGATCAGCGACGGTGGAATACGAGACCGTGTAGGCCTGTTGATCGCGACCGGCATCCGGCCAGCTGCCATGGACCACGATCTTCGAGAGACTGTAGCCAGCCGGCGCGGTGCCGAGATTGTAGGTCACTGATTGGCCCGCGCCTCCACCGGCGCTCACCTGTGTTGCGGTCGCGCCGCCGGAGTTATAGGCCGAGCGGCCCACGCTGCCATCGGTGAGAACGTTGGTGCTATTGGTGAAGTTGCCAGTGCCGATTTCTGACGGTGACTTGGAGGCGATCAGGCTGCCTGGTGCGACTTCCCAGGTCGATGTAAACTGCGGGCTCGCACTGCCGAGACCTGTCTGTGCCGCATGGCTGGTGATCACATCGTTCACCGGCGCTGGCACGCTGGTGACCGTGAGCGTGCTGGTTCCACTCACGGAAACGCCCGCCGTATTGGTGGCCCGGAGGCGGTAGGATCCCGCATCGCCCAGCTGGAGATTGGAAAGCGTCAGTGTCGGCGTGGTTGCACCAGCGATATCGATCGATTGCCCGTCCACGAGCTTCTGCCATTGATAGGTGGTCGGAAGGCCGGTGCTGAAGGCCGCGACGAAACTCACCTCGCTGCCAACCACATCCGTCGCGGTGGCAGGCGAGGTATTGGCGACGAGCGCGGGACCGGGATTGGCCGCGAGCGGCGGGTTGAAGCTGATGCTGTCGATGAAGATCGTGTTGTCGCCACCGTTCAGGTTCGTCCCCGCGAAGGTTAGCGTGTGATACGGCGCCGTGGCGGTGAAGGTCGCCGTGCGGGCCGCGAAGCTGGAAGTCCCGCCCGAGTAAGATTGGACCACTGAGTCATCGATCTTCACATCCCAGGTCTGCTGATTGCCCGAACGCTGCGCGGCCATGTAGGAGATGGTGTAGCTGGTTCCCGGGGTGAAGCCGGTGAAGGTCTGTGACGTGGTGCCGGTGAATTGAACGAAGCCTACCTGTGTGCCTTCCGGAGCAGTGGGACTGCCGAAGGCGCTGCCATTCGACGCAATGCCGGTCGCCGAGAATTTCCACGAGGCACCCGAAGGTGTGTACTGGTACTGGCCACCGCCGAGCGCCGGGGTCTCGAAGCCGAGATTCAGGCTGCTATTGGAAACCGCGAATTCCAATGGCACCGAATCGGCAAAGCTACCGTTGTTAAACAGCACGCGCGCATACGCCGTCTGGAGACCCGCTTTCACATCTCCCCAGGCGCAAGTATATGGCGCATTGGAATCCTGCCCGATCAGCGTCTTCCCGACGAAGAACTGCACCGCATTAATGGCATTGCCATTCGCCGTCACGGATGCCGTGAAGCTGACCGGCGCATTGTTGCCAAAGGCGGCATGATTCGCGGGGCTGGTCAGGGCGACAACGGGAGTCACCGGCAGAAGCGCATCGCTCCGGCTAATGGAGACATTGTCGATGAAGACGGTGCGGTCACCGCCGGAAAGATTGGTGCCGACGAAGGACAGCGTCTGTGTCGCTGCCGATGCCACGAAGTTGGCGGAGTAGCAGGTAAAGCTGTTGCTGCCTGCGGCGTTCGATTGGATCACCGTGTTGCCGATCTTCACGTTCCACGTTTGTCCGCCGAAGCTGCCCGGCCGTTGTGCGGCGAGGTAGCTCAAGGTGTAGGTCTTGCCGGAAGTGAATCCCGAAAGTGTCTGTGTGATCGTTCCGAGATTCTGGACGAAGGCGATCTGGCTGCCATGTGGCGCATTGGGATTGGAGAAGCCACTGCCATTCGCTGCAATGCCGGAGCCATTGCCGGGAGTGCCGCTGAAGGTCCATGATCCTCCCGTAGGATTGTAGCTATAGGCTCCGCCGCCCAAGCCGGGAGTTTCAAAGCTGAAGTTGGGGACCGCCGGACTCGCGACGAGGATCTGCACGTTGTCGATGAAGATCGTATTATCGCCCCCGGCCGTATTCGTGCCAACGAAGGACAAGGTATGGAACGAAGCCGTGGCGGTGAAGGTGTTGGTGCGGATGCCAAAACTTGAGCCACCACCCGAGTTGGACTGGAGGATCGTGTTGTCGAGCTTCACGTCCCAGGTCTGCTGGTTGCCGGGACGCTGCGCTGCCAGATAGGAGATGGTGTAGGTCGTGCCCGGTGTGAAACCCGAGAAGGTCTGCGAGATTGCCCCGGTCGACTGGATGAATGCCGCCTGGTTGCCTTCCGGAACGGTAGGATTGTTGAAGGCGCTGCCGTTCGTGACGAGGCCGGAGCCATTGCCCGCGACGCCGCCGAAGGTCCATCCACCCGTGCTGCCAGTAGGAGTGTATTGATGAGTGCCAGGGCTCAAAATCGGTGACTCGAAGCCACCCGCCACTGACAGCGCGAGGGCGCTGACTTGGGCGGAGGGGTTGCTCTCACCATTCGCGTTCACCGCGGTGACCACGTAGTAGTAGGTCACGCCGTGCGTGAGGTTACCGTCGGAATAATTGCTGGCAGTGACCGTTCCCAAGCTCGTGTAAGGCCCGCCCGGAGTGGTGGAGCGCTTCACATTGTAGCCGGTCGCCCCGTAGCTCGATCCCCAGTCCAGCTCGATCCGCAAGCTGCTGTTGAGCACCGCGGTCAAGCCAGTTGGCACCGGCGCATAGAGTTGATTGACGGCGATGACGACGCGGCGGTTCGTCTCGGTGAGCGTCGCATTGTTCACGTTCGTGATGGTCACGAAGAGCTCGAACTGCGCGGCATAGAGCGCCGGGTTATTGGCCAGCGCCCAGTAGTCCAGCTGCGCGTTGTTCGCCACGGTGACGACGCCGGTGTTGCTGATAGAGAAAGTGCCGCCGGTATTGCCCGAGGTGATCGTATAGACCAGCGGGCTGCTGTTGGGATTGGTGGCGGGCACGTTGCCGACCACTGTGCTGTTAGGCGCGCGCTCGTTCACGCTCAGACGCGTTGGCTGCCGTGCTCCGGCGACAGTGCCGGAGATGGCGTAGTAGCCAAGGCTCGCGTAGTTGGTGAAGCCATTGGTCAGCGGATCGTTCTTGCCGGTGCCGGTGACGCGGAAGGTGTAGGTGCCAGCTGCCAGGGTCGTCGTGATCGTGGACGAGACGTCGTCCTGCGCATTGGCAGTGGCGAGAATCGTTCCCGAGGCATCGGCGAGCGTGGCCATGGTGGCAAGGTCACCCCAATCGCCGGGAGCCACCGGATCCACCTTCAGGTTGATCGCGCCGCCGGTGGTGGTGAATTGAAAGGCGTCCGTGTCGCCGGTGCGCTCGATCACGCCTTCCGCGGATGCCGTGTTGTTCGCCTGGATCTCCAGGTATCGCGACGTGGCCAAGCTGTCGCCCGTGTCGTCGTTCCGGTAGCCGACGTTGTTGTTCGTCGTGGTAATCGTGCTGAGCTCGTCCTGCGGTTGGTTGGCATTCGCATACTCGCCCTTCGCCCAAGTGGTGACCGCTTGGTAATAACCCACTCCCATGATCGGCGCCCATCCGGTCTCACCGCCGCCGTGGCCCCCATAGTATTCCACGCCACCGGTCTGGCCTTGGTGAGCGAGCCCGAGCGTGTGACCCACTTCGTGCGAACCAACTTCCGCCGCTGCCTTGCCCACGTAGTAAACCGACCAACACACGGTGTCGTTGCCCCAGTTCCATGAGCCGAAGTAGGCCACACCCGCTGCCGTGACCGGCGTGGTGGTGAAGCAGCAGCGCTGGCGGCTGGCTGCTGGAGCCGCGAGGAAGACCTTGATGTCGGTCGTCACGTTGATGTTGAAGGGCATGTAGTCCTCCGCCACGCGCTTCCAGATGTCCTTGATCGTGTCGTTGCCGATGTTGGGACGAGCATAGGTGATACCGCCCCAGCTGTTCGTGTAGCCACCGGCGAAGTCTAACAGCATCACCGCCGGTGAACCGGGAAGGGTCTGCAGGGAGATGATCTCGTCATTGTGCTCCGGCACATAGTCCGGCGCCAGATCGGGGCGCAGCGGGGCGATCTGCTCGGCAAGCCACTCCGGATCGGCCTCCTCCATGTTCAAGCAGACCACTTCGTCCTGGCGACGCTTCCACAGCTCGGGCTCGCCATTGGTGCCGGTCGGCTCCACTCGATAGGCGACCTTGCTCGCCGGAAACTCGACCACGCCGACCGCCTTGCCGGCCTTCCCGCCCTCCGGCGGCGTGATGAAGAAGAACTTCCCTTTCTCCGGTGCCGTCAGTTCGCCGGACACGTAGGAGACGACCGCTCCATTGAACTGGACGATCTTGACGACGCCTTGGGCGATGGCTCCGTCTGTTAGCTCGAAGCGAACCGGGTCGCCTTCCTTCGCCTGCTGGAAGCTCTCGATGTAGCGGACATCCCAAGCCCGCTTCGAAGTGCCGGGTCCGTGCAAACTCGCCGCGTAGGGATTGAGTGCGACATTCATTTCGCGGGACGCGGGAGCTGTCGAAGCGGCAGCAGGGGAAGAAACCCCGGCCTCAGCGAGCACAGGAGCAGCCGCTTCCACCGCGGCCGTCATCGTGCCTTCGGCGGCTGGCGCGGACTCCCGCACATTTCTGGCCGTCGTCGGCGATGGGGCAGGGGAATGCTGCTTCCACAGTACGGTTCCAATGCAGAGCGCGAGGAGAAGTGCGGGCCACAGGAGCCGGCGAAAGCCAGGAGATGAGGAAGACACGGGATTTACGGGCGTTGGGTTGGGTGCCTTGGGTCGGCGGCACATGGGCAGACTCGCCCAATCGTCAGCCGTGCCCACACGGACGTGAGCAGTCGGAACGGCCTCGGAATTGGGTTTGGAAGTGTCGTCCCGACCCCGGCTGAGACACCGGTCGCGAGAACGAGCAATGATCTCAGTATCAGAAGAAGCGTGGTCCCGCCTACCTACGGGTTTCTAGAGGGTGGATCGCCCTAGGGGGGCAAATTGCCGTTTCCTTCTCTCCCCGGCGCTCGTAGGAATCCCATGCGATGAAATGGATGCCGAAGTTCCTGTTCCTAGCCGCCGCCCTTTTGGCGGGGGAGGTCCGTGCCGAAGATGAAGCGAAGGACGGCACCTGGGCGCTCGCCTATTTCCGGCAGCGCTATCCGACACGGGTCGAGGTCGATGCGAATGGAAAAGTCCACGATGTCCCCCTGCCGGACCCCATGAGCGTGGAGCAGTTGCATTTCGCGCTGAGCACGGATGGCCGGCACTGGACGCCGCTGGCGGGGAATGAGCCGGTATGGACTCAACAGCTTCGCGATCCCTTCATCCACCGCGCTCCCGACGGCGTGTGGCACCTGATGGGAACCGGTCGCGCTGCCGGTGACCAACGAAGGGGCCACGGGCCGGTGTGTCTCCACGCGACCTCGCGCGATCTGATCACCTGGGACACCGTCGAATCGCTGCCATTGATGGACGGCGTCAGTGACAAGGATGGAAGGCGGCCCCGCAATATCTGGGCGCCCGAGTGGTTCTTCGACGCAAAGGCCGGCGAGTTCTTCGTCTTCTGGTCCTCCAGCTTCGAGGACGCGGGCTGGAAGGACAGTCGGCTTTGGTTCTCCCGGACCAAGGACTGGAAAACTTTCACGCCCGCGAAGGTGCTGTTCGATCCCGACTACTCGGTCATTGATGGCACGCTCCGCGAGGTCGATGGGACCTACTACCTCTTCCACAAGGAAGAGGAATTCGGCGAACGCACCGGTGAGCGCCGCGCCATCCGGCTCGCCACCTCGAAGAACATCGAGGGACCGTATGAGATCCTGCAAGGCCCGCTCAACAAGGGCCAGATCGTTCCGACGATCACCGAAGGCTGCTCGATCATGCCCGACCCGAGCGGCTCCGGCTGGCTCCTGCTCTACGACTACTGCATGACGAATCGGTTCGGCGCCTCTTCCTCGCTCGACCTGAAGGATTGGAAGGTGGTGGATGACGTGAAGTTCCCGCCCGATGCCCGGCACGGCAGCGCTTTCCAGCTGAAGCCTGAAGAGGCAGAGCGGCTAAAGAAACAATTCCCATCGCCTGCGGAAGGGAAGTGACCGGGTGCTGCCGCGTTTTTCCTTTGCCGGATCAGCATATCTGCGGAGTTTGCCAGCGCTCCGCCGATCTTCTCCATGAACGATTCCCCGATTATCCAAGCCCGTGGTGTGGCGAAGCGCTTCGGGGACTTCGAGGCGCTTGCGGCGCTGGATCTCGAGGTGAGGAAAGGCCAATGCGTCGGTCTGCTAGGCCCGAATGGAGCGGGCAAGTCCACGTTTATCGGTTGCCTCTATGGTGTGGTCGCGCGAACCGGCGGATCGCTGGAAGTCTTCGGCCTCGATCCCGCGAAGCAGGCGCGCGATATCAAGCGCCGCATCGGCGTGGTGCCACAGGAGAATGCCTTGGATGAAGGCCTGACCGTGTTGGAAAACATGCGGATCTACGCAGGCTTCAGTGAAGTCCCCCGCAAGACCGCCGATCCCCGGATCGCCGAGCTGCTCTCCTACATGATGCTGGACGCCAAGCGCGACGCGACGATCAAAACGCTCTCCGGGGGCATGAAGCGCCGCCTCACCTTCGTTCGCGCGCTGCTCGCCGATCCCGAGCTGCTGATCCTCGATGAACCGACCACCGGTCTCGATCCCTCGGTGCGGCACCTGCTCTGGGAAAAGGTCATCGAGCTGCGTGACAAGGGAAAGACCATCCTCGTCACCACCCACTACATGCACGAGGCCGAAGTGCTCTGCGACCAGATCGTGATCCTCGATCGCGGCAAGGTGGTAGGCACCGGGGCGCCGAAAGAATTGATCGAACGCGAAGCTCCCGGCTTCGTCGGCATCTTCCCGCCCCACACGGACGAGGCGATCAAGCCACACCTCGATCCCTCTTGGGTGCTCTTCCATCAGGGCCGGCAATGCTGCGTGAGGGCCCCACGGTTCGACGATCTGTTAGAACTGCAGCGCGCCTCCGGCCAGACCGCCTTGCAAATGCGTCCCGCCAATCTCGAGGACGTGTATCTCAAACTCACCGGCAGCGAACTCAGCGACGATGAATGACCGTCTCCCAAGCCTCCGCCTGAGCTGGCAAGTGGTCATCCGGAACTGGATGGTCTACCGGAAGGATTTCCTCGCGAACATCTCACCGACGCTGGCGGACCCGGCGCTGATCCTGGGCTCGCTGGGCATGGGGCTGTCTGGCTACGTCGGGAGGATCGATGACATGAGCTACGCGCAATTCCTCGCGCCTGGCATGATCGCGACCACGGCCCTGTTCACCGCGTTCTTCGAGAGCAGCTACGGCTTCTATGTGCGCATGACCTTCGAGTCGGTATTCAAGGCGATGCTCACCACGCCCATCGGCGTGAACGAAGTGGTCACGGGCGAGTTCATGTGGGTCTTCGTCCGGGCCGCCCTGATGGGTCTCGGGGTGGCGTTGGTGCTGCTGGCGTTCGGCCTGCTGCCGAATCCCCTGGCGATCATGATTTGTCCGCTGATCGGAGGGGTCTTGGCGTTGCCGTGCGCCGCCATCGGGCTGCTGGCCTCGGCGTGGGTTCGGAACATCAATCAATTCCAGACCGTCTACTCCTTCCTCATCGCGCCGATCTTTTACCTGTCCGGAGTGTTCTTCCCCGTTCCTTCGAATTCATTCCTCGGCCACCTCGTGCAGTGGTCGCCCTTTTATCACGGGGTGAAGCTGATCCAGTTCACGGTCTGGGGAAAGGCGGACTGGAGTGCGGTTCTTTGGCACGCGGGCTTGCTCGGCTTCTTCGCCATCCTGCTCTGTGGCCTGTCGTTCCGGTTCATCGGCCGCAAGCTCACCACGTGACCCGGGCCTACCAGCACGGCGTTGGTGCTCGTCACTCCGAGCGCTCGCGGATGATCCGGTAGAGTTCGAGGTAGGCAGGCGAGTCGATGATCTTGAACTCCGGCTTGCTGCTGCCGGCGGTCATGATGGTGACGTTGCCGTTCTTGAACATTTTGTTCACCGGGCCCTGGCTTTGCTGGATGCTATCGACGCGATCGAGGATGATGCTCGATTCGCGGCGATACAGGACTCCCCAGCTGCTGACGATGCGGGTGGCCTCGATCCGATAGCGCCAGCGCTTTGTCTGAACGATCGTGAAGGGAAGAGTGATCGGCAGCAGCACGATGAACGGAACCAGAAGGATGCTCAGCAGGACGAGCTTCAGGACGGCATTGGCGACCGAGCGCGGTGCTTCTAACAAAACCTCCAGCGGCTCGGCGGGGGTTGCTTCTGGAACGGGATCGACCCGGCCGCAGAGAATGTCATCAAGCAGCAGTGCGGTCTCCCGGACATTCGCAAGGTAGGACGTGGAGAAGGAACAGGGACGCATGACCTTCTGCGCCTTTTTGTACCTCTCGGGGACGGATTGCTGATACTCTTCTTCACCCGCCACGAAGATCTGGAAAGTGCCTTGTTCACCGCCGGGATAGCGGGTGGTCACGGTACGCTTGAGGTTGCTGTAGCGCGCCATGTAGAAGCGCTTGGCGATGATCCCGGTCTCGGCTTCCACGTGATGGTCGTGGAAGCGGAGTCGTTGGCGGGATGCGGCCAGTTTCGAATAGATGCCGGCGCCCGCAAAGAGGAGCACGGGCAGCGCGAAGAGGTAGTAGAGCACAGGATCGATCTCCATCGCCACGAAGACGATGATCGCGGAGATCACCAGCAGGAGGGGGATGAACTTGATCTGGGCACGCAGCCACGTGAAGAGGCCGAAGGATGCGAGCACTTCGCAGGGCTCGGCCGACGGGGTGGGAATGCCGGCCTGCCGCAACAAGGCCGTCACATCGAGCTGGCTGGCGCTCACGTGGGCAAATTCGATGGGCAGCCCCGAACCAATCGACCAGAACTTGATCGTCAAGGTGCCGAACATGCGGTCCCACAGGTTCTGTTTGACCACCACGCCGGTGATCTTGTCATAGGCAAACTCGCGGTCGGTCAGGGTGAGGAAGCGATAAGCGTGGCGCACCGAGCCCGGACGCACCGAGTACTGCGTGGACATCAGCTTGATGCCGGTTTGAATCATCGCCGCGAGCCAGAGCGGAACGAGCGGGATCAGGAGCAAGAGCGGAACCAGCGCCCTGCCCGCGTGCATCCCGAGCTCTGCCACCATCGCTTCGCCGGCTGGCACCGCTTCGGGCTCGCTGCGCCGCGGCCGGGCGTGTGAGGCGAGGGCCTGCTTTGCCGCGGGCTTTTTCTTCTCGCGAGCGAGAACTACCAACTGATCGATTGCCGCCGAGAGCGCTGCGCCCTGCCGGAGGCGGCGGAACTTGATATCCTTGCTGCTGCCCTGGCAGCTCACCTGGACGTCGTAGAGACCGAAGAGCCGGTCGATGAAGGTGCAATTGGTGGTCGCGTCCGCGATGTTCTCGTAAGGGATGAAGGCGTTGTGACGCGTGAGAAAGCCTTCGTCGTAGACGACCATGTCATTGAAGACGCGGTAGGTCCGCCTCCGGAAATCGAGGAAGCGGACGATGACAAATGCCAGCAGACCGAGGACCACGAAACCGAGAAGTCCCAGGGCGATGGCGTCAAATTCAGGGGACTTGGCCGCTTGACTCGCGCCTGAGATCATGAGGCCCACGTAGACGAGCCCCAAGATCGTTCCGAAGAACATGCCCAGGCATTCGACGATGACGCCGATGATCGCAGGTTTGTCTTCGAAGAAGAGCTGCTGCTGGGTGAGATCGTAGCCATTCCGTTTCATCCGTTCCCGCACGCCGGCATAGATGGCTTCAGGCTCGGCGATGGCGCGCATGACCACGGGGTGGGAATTGCCGGCCGTCTCCACGATGACATTGCCCACGCCGTAGAACTTGTAGCGCAGCCACGGCAGCTTGAGCTTCACGTGGGTGATATTGCGGATCTCCAGCTCGGTTGTCTGGTCGCTCGCCAGGCCACCGCGATGGCAGATCACCCGGGAATCATGCAGTTCGTAGCGCTCCTTCCGGTAAGCCGCGAGACTGGCGATCACGCTGACGATGCATCCCACGATGAACACCGCCAGCCCGGGCCACGGAGGATTCTCCGAGCCGATCAGGATCACCACGGTCACCACCGCGAGAAGGAGCGAAATCATCGTCCCAACCATGATCCGGGGAGCGACGAACGAACCCTTCCGCGGCTTCAGCTCCAAGGCGGGCATGGACGAGGGAGCCGGTTCATCAAAGGCCACGCTCTCCCGCACGGGCTCCACGGCATTTGTTAGAGTCGCCGCAGAAGCAGCCTCGGCCAATGGCGCAGCGACAGGAACGGGAGGCGGAGCCACTACAGGCGCGGCCGCCCGCGCCGCCATCAGCTGATCCGCGATCTGCTCCGCGGGGACCCAATCCGGATATCCATGGCTCCAGACCAAGGTCTGCGGTCCCACTTCGCCCCGGCTGGCCAAGGCGCTGAGATCCTCAATGGTCACCGGCCCCACCCGTTCCCCATTCTTCGAGCCGTAGAACCAAGCCTGTTGCTCTCGCGCGGACATAATTAATACAACTTAAATATATCGCCCGTATCAGGGAGGCACGGAAAATCGTCCGCCCGGTGAGTGGCAGCCTCGTTAGATTGGGACGCCCGGCATTGCAATTTACCCAGACCATTCAGATTGATTGACTTCTGACGATCGGTCGCTCATTGAAGGCCTCCGATGAGCACCCTTCGTCCCTCCCGACTTTCGAAGACCCTTGCCCTGGTTCCGCCCGCGATGGCCCTCGTGGCTCAGCATGCGAGCGGCGCCTTCGATGCCTTCATCAAGCTCGGCGACACGATCGCCGGCGAGTCGACCGCTCAGAATCACATCGACTGGATCGAGCTGAAGGATGTGAGCTGGCAGGTCAGCCGCACCATCACGGGGACCGGCGCTTCGCGCACTGCGTCCACGCCGGCTGTTTCGGAGCTGACCATCACGAAAACCCTGGATCGTGCATCCACTGGAATCTTTCTCAATGCGGTGGGTCCGGTCAACGGCGCGATTCCCACGGTGACGATGGAATTGGTGGACTCCCACGCCACTGGCAACAATGGCATCTTCTATCGCCTCACGCTGTCGAACGTGATGGTGTCCAGCCAGAAGAACTCCTCACCACAAGGAGCCGACCATCCGACTGAAACGGTCACGCTGAACTTCACGAAGATCAAAGTCGAATACTGGTACAAGGATCTGGACGGTGTGCTGCATCAGGGGACGACGGTGCAGTTTGACATGGCAAAGGGGACCGCTTCCTGATCTTGCCATGCGCTGCCATCGGGCATCATTTGTTACGGCGTTGGCCCTGCCCGGCACCCTCATCGGGCTGAGCCTGGCCCGGGCTTCCGCAGCCCCGGCGGCGTGGCTGGATTTTGCAGGGACCGTTCCCGGTGAATCGACCGATCCGCGCCACACGGGGTGGATCGATATCGATGGCTTTGGTGTGGATACCAACCGGACCATTTCGGGCGGCTCGGCGACACCACCGCAAGTCAGCGAGATCGTCCTGACCAAGAGCCTCGACCGGGCATCGACTCCGCTGTTCCTCGCGGCGGTGGGTGGCACCGCAGCCTATCCGCTGGTGACGCTGGATTTGAACTACGGCGTCAACAGGCCGGTGGCCCGGCTGGAATTCGCAAACGTGCTTATCAGGACCCAATCCTTTCAAGCGCCGGAAGGTGCGGACCGAGCGGTGGAAACGATCGCGCTGAATTTCACCAAGATCACCTACTACTACGTGCTGCCGGACACAACGACCGCCTTCACGTCCTATGACATGGTCAAGGGCAAGGTGACTTCCGGCATCGAAGGCACGACGAATCCCGACAGTGACAACGACGGCATGCCCGATGCCTGGGAGACCACCTATGGCCTGAACGTGGGCGTGAATGACGCCGCGGGTGATGCCGATGGCGATGGCCTGAGCAATCTCGATGAATACCAGCTCGGCACGAATCCCAAAGCCGGGACGTCCTTCTTCAAGGCGACGCTTTCCGCCGTGCCGGCCACGCCCGGGAGCTATCAGCTGACGTGGAATAGCGTGGTCGGGAAAGCATACGTCATCGAGTGGTCGCCGAATCTCACCACGGCTTTCACGGCCGTTCGCACGGTCACGGCAAGCTCGACCACCAGCACGGAAACGCTGACAAATGCAGGCCCCATCGGCTTCTACCGGGTGCGTCCCCAATAGCGTAATGTATTGAAGGAAATGAGTTCGGTGAACCTGTTTCCCCATTTGGACTCTTGGGATCCCGCGCCCTTGCGTGTGCAGCTTGCCAAGGGCGGCTTCCATCGCGCGGCACTCCAGGAACTTGGTCTCCCGGAGCATTGGCTTCGTTCGCCCATGCGGCGCGCCGCCTTGCTCGGCCGCGCTCCCGCTGGTTCGACCATCCATACACTGATCCGGCTGTTCACCTTGGGAGACTCGGTTGAGCCGGCGGAGGCTATGATTGCGCTGGGCGAGGCGGCATCGGGTCTGTTAGAGATCGGCTTCTTGAAAGCCAGCGACGGGAAAGTCCGCTCGCTCTATCAGATTTCTCCGGTCGGTGACACTTGGGTCGCCTGTGATTTCAATCACCGGCAGGGCGAGGATGCGGACGAATTCGTGATGGGCGTGGGTCCTTCCAGCCTGCTGCTCGCCTCGCTGACGCCGCTGGTAAAGGGCCGCGTGCTCGAGCTTGCCTGTGGGATCGGCTGGCTGGCAGGTGCACTGGCTCGGAAGGGCTGCGAAGTCACGGGCACCGACCTGAATCCCCGCGCCCTTGAGTTCGCGCGCTTCTCCGCGCGGCTGGCCGGAGCGGAGGCCATCGACTTCCGCCATGGCGATGGCTTCTCGCCCGTGGCCGGTGAAACCTTCGATCTCATCGTGTCGAATCCGCCTTACGTTCAGTCACCCGGTGGCGGGATGATCTTCAAGGAAGCGCCGGCCGGCGATTCCGTCTGCGCACGGCTGCTTCGGGCGCTCCCGCAGCATCTCTCACCCGGTGGCATCGCCGTGGTGCTGATCAACTGGACGCACGCCAACGATGACGATTGGACAGAGGCTCCGCTCTCATGGGTGCCCGCCGAAGGAATGCGTCGCTGGCTTTTCCAATCCGACTGCTCCTCTCCCGCCGACTACGCCTGGAAATGGATCTCCGGTGATCTCCACTTCCAGGACGAGCAGGCAGCAGAGCAGGAAATCCAGCGCTGGCTCAGGCACTATCAGGAAATCGGCGCGCGTCGCGTCAGCGGCGGCTTCATGGTCCTCCAAAAATGCGAGCCCGGCGAGGAATGGACCCGCACCGAAAGCCGCGCCGCGGAAAGTATCGGGAGCAACGCTGGCAATGACGTGCTGCGCGTGCTCGCCAGCGAGAACTGGCTTCAAGCCGGCCATGATGTGCTCCACTCCCGCTACGAAGTGCCGGCCGGCATTGTCGCCGAAGCGCGGATGAGCCTCGGCGATGCGGGCTGGGTGCGTGACACCATCCGCCTCACCAGCCCGGCCCGGTTGTCCTACGACGGCCAGATCGACGAGAATATCCTGCGCCTCCTCGCCGTGGTCCACGCTGGCGGCACCCCCGCCGACATGGTGGCAGAAATCCGCACCCGCCCGCAATTCGCCGCCGTCCCTGATCTGCCGGAGCGTATCGCTGAACTTGTTCGGGAACTGGTATCCCACGGGATGCTAGTGCCAGTTACCGGGAGCGCGGAATTCATTCCGCCTGGACAGTAGGTTCGCTGGAAAGGTTCGCCCTGCGCCACACGTCCTGATGGAGTGATCCCCATGCGCTCGATTCTCGCGTCCCTCGTCGCCCTGTTTTCCGTCGCCGCTGCTGCCGAACCTCAGGTCTTCCCCCTGTGGCCGGATCAAGCACCGATCGGTGACGGCACCTTCGAGAAAACGGACGCGAAACTGACCCTGCACCGCCCGGAGAAACCGAATGGCACCGCACTCGTGATCTGCCCCGGCGGCGGCTACGGCACGCTGGTGAAGGACCCCGAAGGCCACGGCATCGCGAAGTGGCTGAATGCGCAGGGCATCACCGGCGTCGTGCTTGAGTATCGCCTGCCCAATGGCCGCTCAAAGGTCCCGCTGCTCGATGCCCAGCGCGCGCTCCGCACCGTGCGGGCGAATGCGAAGGACTGGGGCTGCGACCCCCGGAAAGTCGGCATCATCGGCTTCTCCGCTGGCGGCCACCTGGCTGCGACCGCGGTAACGCGCTTCGACGAAGGCGATCGCACCGCGAAAGACGCCATCGACCGCCAAAGCTGCCGGCCGGATTTTGCGGTGCTGGTTTATCCCGTGATCACCATGGGCGAGACCACGCACGGCGGTTCACGCAACAATTTGCTCGGCGCTTCGCCGACCGAGGAAGCCATCACGTATTACTCCGCGGAGAAGCAGGTCACTGCCAAGACCTCGCCGACCTTCCTCGCCCATGCCGTGGATGACCAGCTTGTGCCCGTTTCCCACAGCAAGTCGTTCTATGCCGCCCTGAAGGAAAAGCGCGTGGAGTGCGAGCTTCTGGAGCTTCCTTCCGGCGGGCACGGCCTGAATGGCTACCAGGGGCCGATGTGGGACAAGTGGCAGGCCGAGTCGCTGAAGTGGATGAAGGCGCAGAAGTTCGTGCGGTGAATTTGCGCATTGCGGGGCGCTGGGAACTCGCCAATCTGTGATGTTGCTATGAAAATCCTCACCACCATCCTCATGTCGGCAGCCGTTGCCGCATTCGCTTCCGGCGGATTTGCTGCGGAAGAAAAAGAAACCAAGGACCAGGCCAAGACCGTGACCCTGGAAGGCACCGCCACCTGCGCGAAATGCGATCTGGGAACCGCAGACACCTGCACCACCGTTCTCCAAGTGAAGGAGGGCGACAAGACCGTGGACTACTACATCACGGGTGAGCCCGACAAAGAGTTCCACAAGAAGATCTGCAAGAAATCCAAGGAGGCGAAGGCGACCGGAACCGTCAGCGAAAAGGACGGCAAGAAGACGCTCGAAGTCACCTCGATCGAAGAAAAGGCGAAGAAGTGACCGGGGGCTGCCCTAGTTCTCTGTGGGCGCGGTGGTCACGCCGCGGAAGCCACGGGTAAAGCGGACCTCAGCCATCGCATTGCGGTGGCCTGAGCGGTGCGCCCACATCGCTGCAAGATTTTCTGTCACAATTTCCGATCGGCGACGGATGATGAGCGGACCAATTCATGGACGACCGCTCACTGCTCGATCGATACCTTGCCACTCGCGACGAAAGCGCGTTTCGCGAGCTGGTGAGCCGTCATCTTGACTTGGTTCACACCGTGGCCCGGCGGGTGACCGGGAATGACGAGCTCGCCCGCGATGCCGCGCAAGCCACCTTCGTGAAGCTCGCCCGCGACGCTGCGAAGGTGCCACCTACGATTTCCCTCGTCGCATGGCTTCACCGCACCTCCCGCTGTGCCGCCGTCGACCTCGTCCGCAGCGAGGATCGCCGTCGAAAGCGCGAGCAACTCGCCCACCAGCACATGCCCATGAATGCGACTCCCGAGCCCGAATGGGAGCGGCTCGCTCCCGTGATCGATGAAGCCGTCGACTCGCTGCCCGCCGCAGACCGCGAGCTGGTGCTGGCGAAGTACTATGGAAATGAAACTTTCGCCGGCATCGCCACCCGCTTCGGCTGGACCGAGGCGAATGCCCGCAAGCGCGCATCCCGTTCGCTGGAAAAACTGCGCCATCTGTTAGGAAAACGCGACCTCACCACCACCGCCGTGGCACT
The DNA here is from genome assembly GCF_038066715.1 of Luteolibacter sp. Y139. NCBI lineage: Bacteria > Pseudomonadati > Verrucomicrobiota > Verrucomicrobiia > Verrucomicrobiales > Verrucomicrobiaceae > Neoluteolibacter > Neoluteolibacter soli. The sequence goes on from NZ_JBBUKT010000016.1 coordinate 107,773, forward strand.
GGCCACCGCCCTGCCGCTGCATTCCGTCTCACCAGCACCCTCGTCTCTAACAGGCGCGGTGCTTGCCGCCGCGTCGAAGACCGCCCCGGCCCAGACCCTTGGCTTTAATATCGCCATGACCACCGCACAGAAATCCGCCGCCGCTGCGGCAGTAGTGGCTCTTCTCGCCTCCGGCTGGACCGGGCACGCGCTGGGAAGCGCCAGTGGGCGGGAACAACAGCTTTCCTTGTCCACCGGCCGGCCGGGATCGGCGGCATCGCTCGTGACCGCAGCCGTCGATCGCCGTCCGGTGGAGGTTGATCCCGCGACCGCCTTCGAGTGCTTGCTCGCGGGTGAAGATCGCCGCACCTGGGCGGTGGTATCGAGGCTGGATGCGAAGACGATGCCGGTGTGGATGGAGAAATTGCACAAGCTCCAGGCTTCCACCCCGCGCGCATCAGCGGAGTGGGAGCGGCTGACGGAGATCGAGTCGGCCTTGTATTTCCACTGGGCGGATGCCGACCCCCAGGCCGCATGGAAGGAGGTGGCAGCGATCCCGGACTCGAACGATCACAGCGTGAGCGGGCACACGAAAGCCCTGGTGGAAAGCGTGCTCGCCGCGTGGATGCGCCGGTCTCCCGATGAAGCCTATAACGCCGCGAAGGATCACCCCGATCATGGCTATACCGCTCGTGACATGCTGATCCTGACGTGGACGCCCGAGACACTGGAGGAAAACCTGGCGAAACATGAGGACAAGCGCGACGACTTGCTTGGCTGGTTCTGCGGGTCGATTGTAGGCGACCAGGCCAAGCGCGAGGCAGTGATCAAGTATCTCCTGCAGGATCCTCCCCCGAAGGAAGCAGCCTGGGGGCGCAAGCTGTTCTTCCGGTCCTGGGGTTACGAGGACTTCCTCGCTGCAATGGCGCGCGCGGAAGAACTGAAGTTGCCCGACATGCAGAGGCTTCTTTTCCAGGACAATCTCCCTAACAACCCGATCACGGTCATGCCGTGGGCAATCTCAAAGGGCATGGCTCCCGGCGGACCGCAGTGGGAACAAGGCTATCAGCAATGGCTTCAGGTGGAGCCCGCAGAGGCGCGGGCGTGGTTCGAAACGCAGGCCCCGGCATGGGAACGCGACGGGCATGACTCGGCTGTCGCCGGATTCTTCGCCTCCGAACTGGCGATTGCCAGCCTGTCCGCAAAGTCCGGCAAGCCTGACCCGGCGGCGGAGCAGGCGGCGGCGAAGCGGCTCTCCGAATTCCTCAGCCGCTGGAGTGCGAAGGACTCCGCTGCGGAATTGAAGTGGCGCAATGCCGCTTCAAAGGAAACGCGGGATCGTCTCGCTGAAACGGAGGCATCCCGATGAAACGATACGCTTTCTTTATCGTGCTCGGCGTCGCTTGCTTTGCCGTCGGGTTCTCCAGCTATCGATTCGGTCGTGACCGGGCGATCGCGTCCGCATTTCCTGAGGATGCCGCGGAGAAGCCAGTGCAGGCCGTGGGCACCGCTGTGGAGGCGGTTTCATCACGGCCGGCCGCGGAGTTGATTTCGCTGAAGGAAAAACTGAAGCACAGCTACACGACATGCCCGTCCGCCCAGCACGATTGGATCCTGCGTGGCCAGACCGCGGCGGTGCTGGCGACGATGACGACCGCCGAGCTGAAGTCTCTGTTAGAGGAGCTCTTGTCTTGCTGTCCCCAGGCGCACTATAGGCACGTGACCGAGCCGAATCTCGTCCTGATCACAGACCTCTTGCGCGAGTGGGGTCGGAAAGACCCGGTGGCGGCGTGCAGGGCGATGGCTGATGCGGCAAGTACTGCCGATGGCCGGATGGCGGCGTTCCAGGACTGGCTGCTGCGCGATCCCTCGGCGGTGACGCGCTGGATGGCTTCCAGCGATGAGGTGCCCTCGGATTTGCGAAGGGCATGGCTCTCCGAACGGGTGAAAACCGATCCGCGCGATGCGATCCATCAGCTGGCGGGCCTCCCGCCGGAGTCGCGCGCGTCCTCGTTGATCGAGTGGAGCAGCTCCTGCGCGCTCTTGCCCGCCGAGCGGAAGGTGTTGCTGGAAGCGGTTCAGGACGATCCCGCCTTGCTGCTGAAGTGCGCGGGCCGGATCGCGGGAGCCCTGGTCGATCAGTCCGTGCAGGAAGCTTACGGATTCGTGGATAGCCTCGATCTCGACGAGGAGATGGCGACTTCACTGGACGATGGCATCTTCGCGAAATGGTCGGTCCGCGATCCTCAGGTCGCCTTTGCCGAGTGGGCGAAGCAGAAGGAAACACGGGTGCCAGACTCCTTCCTGAACGCGCTCGACACATGGAGCCTGAACTCGCCGGGTGCCGAGCAAGCGATCGAGTGGCTGGACACGGTCGAGGCCGGCCCTGCGAAGGAGAAAATCCAGGTTCACTTCATAGAGGAGCTGACCGACGGCGAGCGCTTCGAGCAAGCGGTGCGTATGGGCATGTCGATGGACAATCGCGAGGAAGGCAAGCGCCAGGTGCTGCGCACGGTGACGACGTGGAAGGAGAAATTTCCCGACCATGCCCGCGAGCGGCTAGCGGCAATGACTCGCGAAGACGGCGTGGAGGTGAAGTGACTTTACGTAGGCGCGGTGGTGACACCGCGGAAGCCACCGGTAAAGCGGTCTTCACTCTTGCTTCCGCATTCTCACGAATGTGCCTGCGGTGGCTATTACGGTCCGCCCCAACACACTCGCCGCTCGACGCGCGGGGCCCCGTGACCTTGCATGGGCGGAGCATTCTTCCTCATGCGCATCGACTGCCACGTTCACATTGTCGGCACCGGTACCGGTGACACCGGCTGCTGGTATCGGCCGAAGGGCCTCACCCGGGTCGGCGAGCCGTTCCTGGTGAAAGCCGTTGGCTTGACGGTGCGCGAGCTGCACGGGCCGGAGTTCGATCAACTCTACATCAGGAAGCTGTTAGATTTCATCCGCGGCTCATCGGTGGACCGCGCCGTCCTGCTCGCCCACGAGCTGCCGCACACGGAAGACGGCACAGCTTTGCCCGAGCGCTCGTCGCTCTACGTGCCGAATGAGTGCGTACTGAAGCTCTCCCAAGATCATCCCGAATTCCTCGCCGGTGTCTCCATTCACCCCGCGCGGAAGGATGCGATGGAGGAGCTGGAGAAATGCCTCGCCGGTGGTGCCGCCGCCCTCAAGTGCCTGCCGAACGTCCAAGGCATCGATTGGAATAACCCTCGCTACACCGCCTTCCTTGAGCGCATGGCAGAAGCCGGTCTGCCACTGCTCGCGCACACAGGCAGCGAGCGGACCATGCCCGTCATGGATCACGCTCTCGCTTCCCCACGGGTCCTCACCCGTGCTCTGGAAATTGGCGTGAAATGCATCGCCGCCCACTGCGGCACGGGCATGATGGTGCTGGATCCGGATTACTTCGACGTCTTCGCCGAGATGCTCGCGAAGCATCCGAACCTCTACGGTGACAATAGCGCCCTCGCGGGCCTGAGCTTCCGCCTGCGCCCCTCGGCGCTGCGCACCATGATCTCCGCATCCATGGACGGACGCATCCTTCATGGCAGCGACCTGCCGGTGCCACCCAGCGGCCTGCTGCCGTGGGCCTTCGGCATGATCGAGTGGGAAGATTTCATGGATAGCCGAGGCATCGCGAATCCCCTGGAACGCGACGCCCACCTGAAACGCATGATGGGCTTCAGCGAGACCTCGTTCACCCGGGCTGCAAGCGTCCTGCGCGGGGTGAAATGACGGTTGGGTCGCCCTCCGCGATCACGTGATGTTGCAAAGTGAGATCCGTGGTAATTTCCACGCATCCCCCAAACCTCCCTCTGATGAAAACCGCATCCCCCCAGCGGTCTTCGGCAAAGAGCGGCATGACCCTACTGGAACTCACCGTGGTCATCGCCGTCCTCCTCGCCCTGACCTGTATCCTGTTCCTCGGTGCCCGCGCATGGAAATCCGGTGCCGATCGCACCGCGTGCATCATGAACATCCGCAACGTGCAGACCGCTGTCCGCTCGTATCAGAATCTCTACGGCTACAATGCCGGCAGCATGCCCTATGCTGAGGGTGGCACCCAGGACATTGGCGTCCACATGCTCGCGAAGGGCTACATCTCGGAGACCCAGCTTTCCCGCATTCAGGGCGGCGAAACCTGCCAAGGTGGCGGCACCTACGACTGCGATCACAAGGACACCTTCCCGCCCGTCGGCCAGCTCTACATCACTTGCTCGCTCTCTTCGACCAAGAAGCACGAGATGAGCCCGGACGTGGAGTGGTGAGAATGGTGTGTTGCCAGAAGGCAGGGACGCTTTTTCGAAAAGCGTCCGGCTTCTAGCGCCCCACATCCCGTAGGCGCGGTGGTGACACCGCGGAGCGGTCCCTTGCTGCAGTTGGCGGCAATGAATCGCGGGAGTCATGGTGAAGCTGTCACCACCCTGCCTCCCGCATTCTCACAAACACGCCACTCACTCCCCCAGCGCCGACCTCAAATCCGACGCTGCCGAAATCGCCTTCTCCTTCGGATCCGGCGCCAGCGCGAAATCATCCTGCGGCTCTAACAAACCCGCACCGCCCTGGTTCGGAGTATCGGTCACCGGCAGCCGCGGCGCCCGCTCGATCGGTACCAGCTCCTGCAGCGTCGTATTCTCCGGAGCCGCCTGCAGGTCCTCAAACTTCCGCGCCGTCGCCAGCACGCGGGTCTCATACGACCCCACCGCCGCGTTGTAGTGCCCCACCGCATTCTCCAGCGACTTCCCGAGCTTGCCGAAGTGCCCGGCCAATGTGGAAAGCCGCTCGTGCATCGTCCGCCCCAGCACGAAGATCTCCCGCGCATTCTCCGCCAGCGCCTCCTGCCGCCAGCCATACGCCACCGCCCGCAGCAGCGCGATCAGCGTCGTCGGCGTCGCCAGGATCACCCCGTGATCCACCCCGCGCTCGATCAGCCCCGGGTCCATCTGCAGCGCCGCGGAAAAGAACGACTCACTCGGCAGGAATAGCACCGTGAATTCCGGCGCATGATCAAACTGCGCCGCATAGTTCTTCGAGGATAGCTGCGAAATGTGTGTCCGCACCTGCCGCGCATGGCGATGCAGGCATTCCTCCCGCACGCTGTCCTCCGTCGCTTCCAGCGCATCCAGATACGCATCCATCGGCGTCTTCGAGTCCACCACGATCGTCTTCCCGCCCGGCAGCCGCACCACCAGGTCCGGCCGCAGCCGCTTGCCCTCGTCCGTCGTGGTCGTCGTCTGCGTTTCGAAATCGCAATGCTCCTGCATCCCGGCCATCTCCACCACGCGTCGCAGCTGGATTTCCCCCCACTGGCCGCGGCCGGTCGGCTGCCGTAGTGCCTTCACCAGCTGGGAGGTCTCGCGCTGCAGGCCGAGCTGGCCCTCGGAGAGCGTCTTCACCTGCGTTCTCAGCTCCGCGTAGGCACCCTCGCGCGCCTTCTCGATGTCCCCGATCCGGGTCTCGAATTTCCCCAGCGACTCCGCCACCGGCTTCACCAGGCTCTCGATCGCCATCTTGCGCTTCTCCAGATCGCCCTTCGCCTCCTCGGTGTGGGCGCTCAGCGAGGTCTTCGCCAGATGTAGGAATTGCTCCGAGGACGACCGCAGCACATCCGCCGAGAGCGCCTTGAAAGTATCGGAAAGCCGCTGCTCCGCCGTCTCCAGCAGCGCCTGCTTCTCCGCGGCGGACTTGGTCTCCTCCTCCAGCCGCGTCCGGGTCTCGGTGAGCTGGGTTTGGTAAATCCGGCTGGATTTCTCATGCTCCGCGCCCTCGGCGGCGGCGGCCACCAGCCGGGCCTCCAGCTCGGCACTGCGCCGCTCCTCGCCCTTGATCTGCTCCTCGAACCGAGCCTTCCGCCCGGACAAGGCCAGCAGGGTGATCAGCCAGCCGAAAAATCCCCCGGCGAGGGCACTGAGGATCCACGGCAGGGCGGCTTCGAGTTCGGGCGGCATGGCGCAGGCGGAAAAAGGGAGGTGGCGGCGATGTTCGGATTGTTCCTTGCGGATGGCAAAGTGCGCGGCATCGTTCCGTCCGTCGCGCGCCCACCGGGGTACCGGTCAGGCTCCGCGAACGCAAATTCAAACCGACTCACCATCATGGCCCACACTCTTCCGCCCCTCGGATACGCTTTCGACGCGCTCGAACCCCACATCGACGCCAAGACCATGGAGATCCACCACGACAAGCATCACAATGCCTACGTGACCAATCTCAACGCCGCCATCGCCGGTAAGGCCGACCTCGAGGCCAAGAGCGTCGAGGCCCTCATCGCCGACCTCGCCTCCGTTCCGGACGACATCCGCGGCCCGGTCCGCAACAACGGCGGGGGCCACGTCAATCACACCTTCTTCTGGAAGGTCATCGCCCCCGGCGGTGCCAAGGCCCCGACCGCCGAAGTCGCCGCCGCCATCGACAAGGCCTTCGGCTCCTTCGATGCCTTCAAGGAAGCCTTCGCCAAGGCCGGCGCCACCCGCTTCGGCTCCGGCTGGGCCTGGCTCCTCAAGGCCGCCGATGGCTCCCTCTCGATCGGCTCCACCCCGAACCAGGACACCCCGCTCATGGGCAAGGCCGTCGCCGGCATCGAAGGCACCCCGATCCTCGCCCTCGACGTCTGGGAACACGCCTACTACCTCAACTACCAAAACCGCCGCCCCGACTACATCACCGCCTTCTGGAACGTGGTGAACTGGGACGTCGTCGCCGCGAATTTCGCGGCTTGAGGTTTCCCGGGTTCGCTCTGAATGGGCAGCCCTACTAACAAATCATCCAACGACGGCCGCCGGGATTCCGGCGGCCGTTTTTGTTTGGGCTGCAATTGATTAGGCAGCGCATTGGGAACACGGACGTGAGGTCTCGATGCTATCCGGAGCACTGGTTGGGAGCGGATCATCCCAGTGACCGCAGCTGGTTTTCCGGTTAGATCACCGCCTTTTGCCGACGTTTCGTGCGGTCAGTAAGCCCGTGCGGATTGCAGTGCCTTTTCCACTCCTGAAAGGCGAAACGGTAAGCGGAATGATCTTGCAAAACGGCGGTGTTTAAAATGGTCTAACGGATGCCATGAAAAAGTCCAAACTGTCCATATTGTCCGCCGCCGCGGTGCTTGTGTTACAACCCGTCGTCTCCCAAGGAGCGCCTGATCCCACGCTGCCCAAGAAGAAGGTGCTGGTCACCCAGGTCATCACCTACAATCTGGCGGCCGGGGCAACGAGTCCGGCTTACACGCTGCCGGCGAACAAGTCGGTGACCGTCACGGGCAACTGCTTGACCCTTGGTACTCGAGGAGTGGGCAGCGCCACGATCTTGCAAGTAACGGAGCCGAGCGGCACTCCTTCCTTTCTCGAATGGGTCGGTCTTGAATCCTCCTCTGGTTCCTCGATCACCGAAGGGGTCTCCTCGAGTCTTGGCACCCACATCCTGTATATCGACTTCGGCCATGTGGTTGATATCGAGGTACAGTCTGCGAACAGCTTCAGAATTCACAATGGCTCGGGCGGAGTCCGCACGGGCGAAGTGACGTTGACCTACTACAAGTAAGTCGGACGACTCGGTTTCCGAGGTTAGGTTTCTTCGATCCGGTTCGGCAGAAAGTTGCCGGACCGGATCTGCTTTTTTTAGGGGGCGCTGGCATGGTGCTTCGTGGACGGGACCACTCCTTGAAGATTGAGCCCATTCGGCAAATGGCTTCTCGAATGGGCATCCTGAAGTGATTCCGCTTTTCCGCCCTCCTAGGCATACCGGAATATCGGAATCCGGCGGGATCCAGAGCCGCGGCACCTAGGCCATTCCCTTAATTCCCGTATAGATGCATTCGGGAATACGGGAATTCCGCCGACCCACGAAAACGGGCCGGGCCGTGGGCCATCATGAGCGGGAAAGTGCGGATTAACTTGAACAAGCGGACTTTCCCCGGACGCTACAAGGCGACTCTCCCAATCAGATCACCCGTTCCCTCATGACCGCCACGACCTGCCGTTCCGCCTTGCTGGTGCTCGCTCTCGCGACTTGCCAGACTTTGCCCGTCTTTTCCCAGGACGCTGCCGCGCCCGCGGTGCCGGTGCCAGCGCCCGAGGTGTCCGACGCGATCAACAAGGTCTATCCCGCGCTGGTCCGCATTTATGTGGTCATGGAAGAGGGGGCCGATGGGACGATGAAGAAGATGCAGGGTAGCGGCTCCGGCACGATCATTTCGCCCGAGGGCCACGTGCTGACGAATCACCACGTCGCCGGCCGCGGCACCCGCTTCGTCTGCACGCTTTCCAATCACGATGAGGTCGACGCCACGCTGGTGGGCACCGACGCGCTCGCCGACCTCGCCATCCTGAAGCTCGACCTGAGCACCCGCCGTTTCAAGGACCAGCCGCTGGCTGTGGCGGGCTTCGGCGATTCGGATAAGCTCAAGACCGGCGACCTCGTCTTCGCCATGGGCAGTCCGGGCGGGCTTTCGCAATCGGTCACCCGCGGCATCGTGGCGAATACCGAGATGATCGTGCCACGCCACCAGATCGGCCTGACGCTCGATGGCGAAAAGGTCGGCGAGCTGGTCCGTTGGATCGGCCACGATGCGATCATCTATCCCGGCAACAGCGGCGGTCCCTTGGTCAATCCGGCCGGCGAAATCGTCGGCGTGAATGAAGTGGGCATCGCCAGCCTCGGCGGCGCGATTCCCTCGAACCTCGCGAAGAAGGTCGCGGCCGAGCTGATCGATCGGGGCCACGTCACGCGCAGCTGGATCGGCCTGGAACCGCAAGCGCTCCTCCGCAGCATGGCGAACCAGAAGGGAGCACTGGTGGCATCCATCTGGAAAGGCAGCCCGGCCGATCAGGCCGGCATCAAGCCGGGTGACTTCATCACCGCCTATCAGGACACGCCGCTGCCGGATTGCCACGCCGCGGAAGACCTGCCGATTTTCAATGCGATGGTCCTCAACACCAAGCCGGGCACCGAGGTCACCCTCGCCGGCATGCACGATGGCCAGCCACATACCTGGAAGCTCACCACCGTGCTCCGCGAACCGACCCTCGACAAGGAAGCCGAGCTGCGCGAGTGGGGCCTGACCACCCGCGACTTCACGCTGGTCTCCGCGCTTGAGAAATCGCGCGACAACAAGGACGGCGTGCTCGTCGATACCACCCGCGCCGGTGGTCCTTCGGCGGAAGCGAAGCCACCCCTGCGCGGCGGCGATGTGATCACGAAGGTAGGCGGCAAGCCGGTGAAGAGCCGCGCCGAGCTGATCGCCTTCACCACCGATTTCGTCAAGGACATCACCGAACCGAAGCCGCTGCTGGTCGAGTTCGAGCGGGATCGCCAGCACTACGCCACCGTGGTGAAGGTCGGCCCGCCGAAGGAGCCGGTGAAGCCGCGCCTGGCCGAGAAGGCATGGATGGGTCTCGCCACCCAGGTCATCACCGATGAGCTCGCAACCGCGATGGGCATCGCTGGCAAGAAGGGCGTGCGCATCACCTCGCTTGCGCCGGATTCCCCGGCGAAGCGCGCGGGTTTGTTGGAGGGCGACCTATTGCTGAAGCTCGATGGCAAGGTGATCAACGCTCGCCGTCCGGAAGACTCCGAGGTCTTTCCCGAGCTCATCCTGGCCTATCCTGTGGACGCCACCGTGGAGCTCACCGGCATGCGCGATGGCCAGCCGCAGACGTGGAATGTCTCGCTCGCCGCCCGACCGATCGACGATAGCGAGCTGCGCGAGTACAAGGACGAACTCTTCGAGTTCACCGCCCGCCAGCTTTCCACCGCGCAGAAGGACAAGATGAAGGAGGACCTGGAGCAGGAGCCGGCCGGCATGTCGGTGCTGAAGGTGGAGCCCAGCGGTTGGGCCGCCCTCGGCGGACTCGCTCCGGATGATGTGATCCTCACCATCGACGGTGCACCGATGAATGAAATCGATGCCCTCAAGGCGAAACTGCTCTCGCTCCGGGATAGCAAACCGCGCAGTGTCGTCTTCGGCATCCGCCGCGGCCCGCGCACGTGGTTCCTCGAAATCGAACCCCGCTGGTAATCTCACCTCCCATCGATCATCCACTATCTTCCATCTCTGACCATGTTCCGCACCATCGCCCTCGCCCTTGCAGCGACCACCGCTCTCGCCTCCGCTTCCACCGCTGACCTTCGCGACATCGGCAAGAAGCTCTCCGCCGAGCATAAGGACGCCATCGTCTGGCTCTCCGTTCTCGCCAAGACCAGCATGACCACCGAGGGCGAGGTGCCCGCCCAGATCAAGGCCGCGCTCGCCGCCCAGGAAAAGGAAGAGAAGAGCGAGGTCACCGGCACCGTCATCGACGCCAAGAGCGGCATGATCGTCACCGCGCTCGGCGGCCTCGACAAATCATCCGTGATGGACGGCCAGACCGTCAATACGCCGATGGGTGTCATCAAGCTGAGGTCGAACTCCGAGATCAAGGAAGTGAAGGTCATCACCTCCGACGGCTCGGAGATCCCGGCCGATCTCGTGCTGAAGGATGCCGACCTCGGCCTGGCCTTCATCAAGATCCGCATGGACAGCGAGGAGGCCAAGGGCGTCGAACTGCAGTCCATCAGTCTCGCCGACTCCGCCAAGGGCGAGGTGCTGGACGAGTGCATCGCGCTCGGCCGCCTCGATGAATCGCTCAACCGCGAAGCCAGCCTGATCACCACCGAGATCTCCGGCGTCACAACCCGTCCGCGCACTTTCTATCGCGTCAACACGGACACCATCGGCTGCCCGGTGTATCTCGCCAACGGCAAGCTGCTCGGCGTCTCCGTGCTGCGGAATCCGAAGGGCAACTCCTCCCGCAGCGGCCAGATCCAGGTCTCGCCCGTCATCCTTCCCGCCGCCGACATCGCCAAGGTCGCCGAACAGGCGAAGGACGCGAAGCCGGTCGAAGCTCCAAAGGCGGAAGAGAAGCCAGCCGAGGAGAAGCCCGCTGAAGCCAAGCCTGCCGACAAGAAGGAAGGCGAGTGAGTGAAGCGAACTGTCTAACAGCTACCACGTTTCGATCTAAAGAACAAAGCCGCCCGCGGAAAACCCGGGCGGCTTTTGTTTTGTTCCTTCGTCACAGGCCTTCCAGAGAGTCGGTCTTCAGACCAGCATTAGGGATGTAAGAGCCCCGACCGACGAAAACGAGGAGGTTCCTGCCACGCTCAGGGCGCTACTTGATCGAGCCCACCAGATGAAACCTCACGGCCAGCTTCGGGTTCACCGTCATCACGGCCATCGTCCGGATGATCGGCAGGCCGAAGTCTTCGTAGTCCAGCGTGGCGGTGCCATCGATGGTGACCCAGTCGCCATCCTTCTGCGTGGTGTAGGGAAATGAGATCGCTTTCGTGATGCCGTGGATCTTGAGATTGCCCATCGCGTAATTCTTGCCCTTGTCAGTCCACGTTTTGGTGAAGGTGAAGCTGCCTTCCGGTGCGCCGCCACCGAGCCACTTGATCATTTCCTGGTCGCGTTTCTCTTCGCTGGTTTTCAGGTCGGCGAATTTCCACGTGAGATCGACACCGGTCGGCTTGAGCGTGGTGTCATCACCGGTGATCTTTGCCGAGAAGTCGGAAAGGGTGCCGGTGAATTCGTGTCCGGTGGCCTTGGCATCGACCTGGATACGGCTCTTTGCCTTGTCCACCTTCAGCGTTCCGGCGGTGGCCAGGAGGGGGAATGACATGAGGGAGCAGAGGAGTAGCTTCATGGCGTTGCGGGGATTTGCTTGCACTACCTTCTACTCGATCCCGGCGTTCGTCCCGGACAAACTTCAACCCAAAGTGGACGCCGCTACTCAACCGACCACGATTCACCGACCCGGCCAATCATAAAGCGGTCGGCCTCAATGCCCCTTCGTTCCAACTCCGCGGCGAGTCGCAAAGGTGGCTCGCCAAGCGGTTCATCGGTGAGGCGGAAGGTGCCCCAGTGCATCGCCACGGCACGCTTGCAGCGTGTTTCTTCAAAAACCTGCACCGCTTCTTCCGGGTTCATGTGCATCGGCCTCATGAACCACCGCGGCGAATAGGCGCCGATGGGAATCATGCCGAAGTCGATCGGTCCCAGCTTCTCAACGATCTCGCGGAAAGCCGGGCACCAGCCGCTGTCGCCGGTGTGCCAGAGCTTCACTCCACCGCTTTCTAACAGCCATCCACACCAGTGGGCTCTGTTGCGATCGAAGGGCGTGCGCGCCGTGAAGTGCTGTCCCGGCGTGGCGGTGACGCGGATGCCGGGGACGACCTCAGCGGAAGCAAACCACGGCAGTTCCGTGACGTCAGGGAATCCCTTCCTCTTCAACCATGGGGAATGACCTTCTGGCACCATGAGTGGAGTCCGCGATCCGATGCTCCGCAAGCTTGGCAGATCGAGATGATCGTAGTGCGAGTGAGTGAGCAGCACGGCATCGATTCCGGGAAGTTGATCGATCCAGCACGGCGGCGGAACCAAGCGCTTGAGCGACGGCAAAGGCAGCGGTGCGCAATAGTCCGAGAAGACCGGATCCACCAGCAGGTTCTTTCCCGCGGTCTGCAGGAGAAAGGATGCATGGCCGAGCCAGGTGACCCGCCAGCCACGTACAGGAGCATCTTCCAATATCATCCGGACCGTGGCCGCCGGTTCATCGGGAGCACCCGAGGGCGGATCCTTCGGCGCGATCCCAAGCTTCCAGCGCAGCACGTCGCCGAAGCCGTGTTCTTCTTGGATCCAGGGATTGGTGAAGGTGCCCATGGCGGCAAGCGGGAGACCACACCGAAGCCGCAATTCCGGTGGGCGCAAGTGCAGTTCGCAATGAGTCGGTTAGATTGCCAGATTTCGCGACGGCAATAGAATGCGATCCTTGCCCCGAGATCCTTTTTCGGTGATATCCCAGCCCATGAAGACGCCTCTTTCTCTTTTTCCCGCTGCGGCTTTGGCAGTGCTTCTCTCCACACCTGCTTTCGCCCGTGGAGGAGATGACGGCCCGGCGAACGATACCGCCAAGTTTGAAACGGCGGATGCCGATGACAGTGGCGCACTTACGCTGGCTGAATTCCGCACCACCTTTTCCGGCGGCACCCGCGAGGCGAAGATCCTCGAAAAGTTCAACAAGGCCGACACCAGCAACGATGATCTCGTGACGCTCGCAGAGTGGCTCGTCTACAAGGACGACACGCTGCCGGAAAACGAGAACGATGATACCGCGAAGTTCAATGCGGCGGATGCTGACTCAAGCGGCTTCCTCACGCTTGAGGAATTCGCCACCACGCTCGCGGGCAAGAAGCCGTTGATCGAAATTCGCGCCCGCTTCCTGAAGGCGGACACCGATGACGATGATCTCGTCTCGCTTGCCGAGTGGAATGTCTACAAGAACGACAACCTGCCGGATGATTCGAATGGCCGCCCGAGGAAGTTCGACCTCGCCGATCTGGATGGCAGCGACGATCTCACGCCAGACGAATTCGCCGGCGTCTATCCGCCCTCCACGAAATTTGCGGTGGTGATGAAGAAGTTCGACAAGTACGACCGCAACGACGACGGCGTGCTCACCCGTGACGAGTGGAATCCGGGTAAGCGCGGCTCCAATCCTTGAAATACCTCAAGCTTCCGGCGACCGGTTCATATCCGTGGCACGCCACAGATACCACGCGGCAATCGACCGGTGCGGTCGAAACCGCTCGCCGAGTTCCAACAGCTCCTTCGGCTTCGGCATCTCGTCGAGGTCGTAGGCGATCTTGTAGCCGGCGCGCACGCCGAAGTCATCCACCGGCCACACGTCCGGACGGCCGAGCGTGAAGATCAGCAGCATCTCCACCGTCCAGCGTCCCACGCCGCGCACTTGGGTGAGCCGCTCGATGATCTCTTCATCCGGAAGCGCCGCGATGGCCTTCGAGCCCGGCACCACTCCGGACAAGGTCTTCTCGGCGATATCGCGGATGGCAGCAGCCTTTGCCCGTGAAAAGCCCACGGCACGCAGCTGCTCATCCGTCACCTTGTCGAGTGCCTGTGGTCCGGGAAAGCGGCCGCCGAAGAGCCCGCGGAAGCGCCCTAGGATCGTCTGTGCCGCCTTGCCGTGGAGCTGCTGGTGCGCCACCGCATTGACCAGGGATTGGAAGGGCGTGCGACTGCTCTCGATCTCCAGCAGGCAAGGTCCCACGCGACGGACCAGAGCCTTCATGGAGGGGCAGCTTCGTTGCAAGCGCGCCACGGCCTTCGAGTGATCCACGTTCATCGTGCCCTATCCCTGCGCAGCCAGCGCCCGGCGTCAATCGTCGCGAATCTTCTTCTCACCGTTCCCCTCGGAAAGTTATCTCTACGGCAAATGAAGATCCGCGCCTCGCTCGTCCTTCTCGCCGCCATCCTTGCCTGCCCCGTTTCGCTCGCCGCGGACGCCTTCGTGCTCGCCCGGAAGGACCATACCAATAGCCCGTCGTTGACAGGCAAATCGGTCACCCAGGCCACGGTCCGTGAAATGAATGAAGCGGGCCTTACCCTGGAGATGGGCGAAAAGAAGATCCCGGGCAAGGTATCGAACAAGGAGGTCGCGAACGAGGTCTTTGAGATCATTTCCCCGGTGAAAGTCCGCCGCACTCTCACCAGCAAGACGAGCGAGAGCCGGATGGTGGTCATGGAGAATGAGCAGCCTGGGCCCGAGAAGACGGACCCACTGCAGGGGCTGCCCGTGATCATCGAAGAGAAGGATGGCAAGTGCACCGTGACGCTGGAAAAAGGAGAGGCGACCCCGGAACAAAAAGCCGCATTGGACGAGCTGGAGAAGGATGGCAACGACAGGGAGGCACTTGCCATCTATGGCGATGCCCCGCGCAAGCCGGGTGACAAATGGGACGTGGACTTGGCGAAGTTGCCGAGCTTTGGCGGAGCGAAGGACCTGAAGGGCAGCTTCGTCGTCGAGTTCGTCGAGGTGAAGGAACTCCAAGGCACCTCCTGCGCGGTGCTGAAGTCCACCTTGGATCTCTCCGGCACCACCGTGAAAGAGGGAGACGAGCCGACCCTGAGCATCAAGATGAAGGGAGAGGTCGTCGTTCACCGCTCGCTTGAGGATCTCGTGGACCTTGACTCCAAGATGTCCGCCACCCTTGACATGGATGGCCAGGCTGGTCCGGGAATGAAGATGAAGATCACCGGTCCGGTGACCATGAGCCGCACGGCGACGATCGCTAAGCCTTGAGACTTGGTATCATGACCCCTACCGCCCTCAGCACCATCCTCCTTCGCTTCATCGCGCTGGGAGTGGCCGTCTATGGCATCGTCCTGATTGCCAAAGGTGTGTTCATTCACGTGGAAGGAGACCAAATGACCTCGAATATGGCTGCGCTCTTTGACGTCCCGCCTAGCGAGAACCAGAAGCTAGGCCTTCTTGCCACACCGTTCGCGAAGTTGGCGGCGACTCTCTACGTCGTCGGCGGAGGCACCATTTTGCTTGGAGCCTTCCTCTATGCGGGAAGCAATCGACTCGGTTGGCTGATTGCCCGGGATGTCTGAAGCCCGTCAGCCCTCCCGCCGCGGCGCGCGCTTTCCGGTGAATTTCCGGGGAGCCTTCTTCGCGGTTTTCTTCGCCGCCTTCTTCGCGAAATAGCTCTTCTTCTCCGCGGTTTTTGGCCGTGGTTCACTCGTCCCGAGCAGGGAGGAGGCGGCGGCGCGCTTCACGCGCAGCTTCTCACCGCCGAGCTGCGTGCCATTCAGTCCCTTGATCATCGCTTCCGCCTGATCGATCGACGGCATGTCGGCGAAGCCGAAGCCCTTCGACTTGCCGGTGGCCTTGTCCATCACCAGGTCGAAGGTCCGCACCTTGCCGTACTGGTCGAGCATCCGGCGGACGTGTTCTTCGGTGATGTTGCGGTCGATATTGCGGATGAGGACGATCATGCCGGGAGAAGGGTAAGGCGGGTGACGGGCCGGACACGAGGCATTTCCCTCGGATGGCGGATCAGCCCGTTGAAATGGATTGACCGGGGAGCCCGGTTTCCGGTCATCTTACACCGCCATGAAATGCGTATCCGGTCTGCTTTGCTTCGCTGCCGCCCTTTCGTTCAGCAGCTGCGCCACCACGAGTAAGAGTTCCACACCGAGCGCGGAGGCATCCTTCAAGAGCGCCGATCTGGACGGCAATGGCAAGGTCTCCCGCCCGGAGTATGACTCCCACATGATCGGCGAGATGTTCGCCCGCTACGACACGAACAAGGACTCGGTGATCTCCGAGAAGGAGTTCCTGGCCAATGGCGGCACCAAGGAAGGCTTCCACAAGATCAACACCAGCGGCTCCGGCAAGATCACCCTGCAGGAGGCTCGCTCCAGCGCCGGCGTGAAGAAGACCCTGACAGCGCCCTTCAAGGAGGCCGACAAGAACGGCGATGGCTCGGTGACCTTGGTGGAATTCCAAGCCGCCCGCGCCAAGGCGCTCGACTACGTCCGCTGAGGGCAGCGGGCATCGGCGATCGGTGCTTTTTGACCATCCCATGATTTTAACGGCCGCCGGATTTCCGGCGGCCGTTTCTTGTTTGAGCGGGGATGGGAGCAGGGGAGTGGATCTCTGACGGCTCGCGCCAGAAGCCCGCAGCCAATTTCAAAAATCCCATCCATCCCCAGCTTCGTTTCCACGTTCCCTTGCCGTTTTTGTGACGACAATTGGATTGGCTTGGAGAGTCCGGTCACGCCTTCGGCTTGGGCGCTAGGATCAGCCGGGAAGTCCTACGGGATCAGCTTGTTAGGAAAACTTAACCATCAATCTAACCATTGACGGAATTCTTGAAATTCCTTTTAGATTAAGGGTCTCATTCACCCTGAGACACTGTCTAACACCCACAGTCCCACACACATGAAACTGCTGTTCCCTACACCCCTGCGAACCATGATTGCCGTGGCTGGAGCCACGGCCATGGCATCTCCCGTCTTTGGGGCCTCCCTGCTCTACACCGTCCCCGCGGCCGCTGAAAACGGCCGGCTCGGTGCAGCGCTGGCAGCCTTGGGCGACATGGATGCCGATGGCATTCCTGACCTCGCAATCGGTGATCCCGGCTACACCCAGGCCGGCCTTGCTGGCTCCGGCCAAGTCCAAATCGTGAGCGGTGCCACCGGCTCCGTGCTCCACACTCTGCTCGGCACCCCGGCCGCTGGCCAAGCCTTCGGCACCGCGCTAGCCACGCTGGATGCCAATGGCGACGGCACCGCTGACCTCGCGGTCGGCGCCACCGGCGGCATCGGCTCGGTCTCGATCTACTCCGGCATCGATGGCTCGCTGCTCCGCACGATCACCGCGGCGTCCCCGGAAGCGGGCTCGCTCTACGGGGCGGCGCTCGCGAATGCCGGCGACCAGAATGCCGATGGCAAGGATGACCTCTTCATCGGCGCTCCCGGCTCGTCCACGTCCGATGGCGCGGTCGCCATCGCTTCCGGTGGCGATGGCGCGGAAATCCTCTTCCTCACGGCGGATATCCCCGACACCCAGTTCGGTACCTCGATCGCCCCGGTGGCGGACGTGAATGCCGATGGCCTGCTCGATCTCGCGGTCGGTGGCCCTGCTGCTGACGGTGGCAAAGGCCGCGTGCAACTTCTCATCAGCGCCGATGGCGGCGAGTTCACCTCGATCTTCGGCACCGTGGCCGGTGCCAAGCTGGGCGCGAAGCTCGGCGGCGTGGATGACCGCAATGCCGACGGCGTGGCCGACCTCATCGTCGGCTCCGGTTCGGGCGGCAGCGCCTTCCTCGTCTCGGGCACGGACCTCACCACCGTCACCAATCTCAGCCTCGCGGGTGCGGCAGCGAACCTGCCAGTGGTTCCCGGTGGCGTCTTCGATCTCGATGGCAATGGCACCACGGAAATGCTCGTCGGCTATCCCGGCGCGACCCCGCTGCCGAAGGTGGACGTGATCCCGGATCCCACGGCTCCCGAGCCGGTCAGCTACGACGCTGCGTCCGCGGTCGGCGGCCTCGGCTCGGCCATCACCGTGCTTCCCGGCTTCGGCTTCGCCTTTGGCGAACCGCTGGCGGAAGGCGGTGCCGTCCACGTCTACGGCGAAGGCGTCCCCGTCGTGGATACCGATGGCGATGGCGTGCCCGATGCGGAAGACCACTGCCCGAACTCGATCCTCGATCCCACGGTGGTCTTCGGTGACGTCGACACCGGCGTGGAAAACGTCGTCGACGAAGAGGGCTGCTCGCTCGCCGACCTGTTCGCCGCGCTCGAGCCCGGACGCGGCTGGAAGAACCACGGCGAGTTCGTTTCCAATACCGGCAAGCTGATCAAGCGCCTGCTGCGCGAAGGCACCATCGACTCGAGCGAGGCCCAAGCCCTGCAGACCGGCGCCGCGCAGTCGAACGTCGGCAAGGACGGCCATCCCGAAAAACCGGAGAAGCCCGAGAAACCAGAAAAGCCGCAGAAACCGGAAAAGCCTGAGAAACCCGAGAAGCCCGAAAAACCGGAGAATCCGGGCAAACCCGAAAAGCCGGAAAAACCTGAGAAGCCGGAAAAGCCCGAGAAACCCAACAAGGGGAACAAAGGCTGATCCGCTCTGATCATCGGCTTGATTTGATTTAGCTCTGACAACGAACGACCCGGCGGGCTGGATGGCCCGCCGGGTTTTTCGCGCCTCCTTGACTCCCCAGCTCGCGCTCCCAGTCTGCGCCCGTGAATCTTTGGAAAGCCACCGGATGGATCACCTGCTTGCTCTGCAGTTGCGGAGCGAACGTTTCCCAGAAGCTGCCGGAAGCCCCGGCATCGACCTTTTGCAAGGTCGTGGAAGACACCACTTCCCCGGATGGGAGAATGGCGGTGGCGGTCGGACTGAATCAGGCCGAGCCGGTGGATTGGTCACGGTATGCTGAGCGCTATGACGACCAGTCACTCGGCTTTTCGTTTGAGCCTGAGGAGCTGGCACTCGCCAACTTTCTGGTCGACCTCAAGAAGGACAGGGCGGTGGATTTCTTGGTCGGGAATCACTTCGGAACACGGGCCAAATACAACCACGAGAGCTACCGGGTCGCGTGGTCGGAAGACAGCAAGTATTTGATCGAGGTGCAGTCTTGGCGATTGGGCACCGCGTCTGCCAGGCTTTATCTTTTGGACGGAAAGGCCATCGCCTCCACCATGGACCTGCGGCCGGTTGTGAATGAGCAACTCCGGATCGTGGCGGAACGGAACTACAAGGTTACCCGCGAGAAGTTCGAGAAATCCTACGAGGTCACCCTGTGGAAGCAGTCGGTCGACTCGAAGGGTCGGGTGACTCTCGGTGCCGTGGCCGACGTCTTCAAATCGGAGGATGACCCTTCGGTCTCGATCCAGCTCCGGTTCACGGCCAAAGCAGGCAAAAAGGGCGAGCTGTCCGCCGAGAACGTGGAAGTGATGGAGAAGGATGAGGAAGCGGAGTAGGCCCGTTTCTGGAGGGCAGCCGGAAAGGGTTGTGATTTCCGCCGCTTCGCCGCAGGACACGGGCATGTCGAACACGCCTTGGCTGATCCGCATCCCCGATGTCTTCGGGGCCTTCGCTCCGGAGATCCTGGCGGGCCTTGGCGCCGCGCTGCAAAAACGGCTCGGTGGAGACTACTACCTCGCCCGGCTGGCCGACCCGGCGGCTCTTCAGGATTCGGAGTGGTCGATCTTCACCGGCTGGAATCTACCAGTGGATCACGCCTGGCCCTGTTGCCCCCAGAAGATGGACGGCTTCGTGGAAAAGGCCGCGCAGGGCATGCTGAAGAAATTCGGCGACCGCTCCCCGCAGGCGCTTTTCACCGGCCCACTCCAGCCCGGCGCGCCGCATCCTTACTACAAGCACCTCGCAACGAATCTCCGCGGGCGCGTGCTCCAGCTCTTCCCATCCCTGCCGGTGGCCGAGGTGGAAGCACAGGACCCGGAGGCGGAGACCCTTTTCTGCCTGATCGGCAAGGAAGGCCTGTATTCCGGGATGCAGAGTCCCCGGGCGGCGAATGGCTTCTACCCCGGCGGCACCAAGTTCATCCGCCAGAGCGAGGCCATCAGCCGGGCCGGCGCGAAGATCGCCGAGGCGCTGCATTACCTGAAACTCCACCGGCCGGGATTGCCGGCGGCGGCTCACTGGCTGGAGCTGGGAGCCAGCCCGGGCGGGATGACGGCGGAGCTGCTTAATCGGGGCTTCCGGGTGACCGCCATCGATAAGGCCGCGCTCGATTCCCGGCTGGACCGGGCCGAGGGCCTGACCTTCGTCCGGGCAGACGTCGATGCCTACCAGCCGAAGGGCACGTTCGACGCCCTGCTCTCCGACATGAACGGCGACCCGCGCTCGTCGCTCCGGCAGGTGGTCCGCCTCTCCGCCAGCCTGAATCCGGGCGGCCTGATCGTCTTCACCCTGAAAGCCGCCGGGGCGGACACGCCGCAGGAAATGCTCGATTTGATGAAGGCGGCAGAGGCGTTCGCGAGGGCGTCAGGCCTGAGCCTGATCGCCAAGACCCACCTGACCTACAACCGGCAGGAGTTTACCTTCTTCTTCGAAGCTTCCTGAGCTGGAGCGTGCATCTCGCATGGCGGGCAAATGGTTTGACAGAAGGAACGCGTTTCAAGACGTAAGGGGGCCGCGCTCGATTAAACCCGCTGGCTTTCCCAGTGACACTGCGCGTGGTCGCGTCCAATGTGATCGACCTTCCCAACCCTCGTCTGGATCTCATGAAGAAATACCATTCCATCCTCAACCCGAAGGCCGCGCTGCTGGCTGCCGGTGCGCTCAGCCTGTCGCTGGCGCACGGCCAGGCACCTCGCCAGAAGCCCGCGGGCGAAAACGACCTCATCCCGCCCTCGACTCCGCTGATCGCCTGCGACCCGTATTTTAGCGTCTGGTCGCCGGGCGACACGCTGAATGGTGTGGAGACCGCCCACTGGACCGGCAAGCAGCAGCAGCTCACCAGCCTGGTGAAGATCGATGGCAAGGCCTTCCGCGTGATGGGTGCCACTCCGATCGCCACTCCGGCGCTCAAGCAGAAGAGCCTGACCGTGCTGCCCACGCGCACGATCTACACCTTCGAAGGCGCGGGCGTTGCCCTCTCGCTCACCTTCCTGACTCCCGCGCTGCCGGACGATATCGCCGTCCTGTCCCGCCCGGTCACCTACCTCGCGTTTGAGTTCAAGGCGACCGATGGCAAGCCGCACGAGGTCTCTGTCTACTTCGGCGCTTCCGGCGAGTTGACGGTGAACACGCCTGATCAGGACGTGACGTGGAATGACGCCAGCGGCGACGGCCTCGCTGTAGTTCGCATGGGCTCGAAGGATCAGCAGATCCTCCAGAAGAAGGGCGACGACCAGCGCATCGACTGGGGCTACCTTTACCTCGCCGCTCCTGAGGAAAGCACCGCCGGCCGTGCCTTCGGCGCACCAAATGAACTCGGCATCGCCTTCGCCAGCAATGGCCTCGGGGTTCGCAAGGGCGAGTCCGGTGAAGCCGACCGCGCCGATGGCGTGGGTTGCGGCATTGAGCTGAAGTCCTTCCAGGTCGGTAACGACCCCGTGTCGAAGTTCGGCATGATCGCCTACGACGACATCTACTCGATCCAATACAACCACAAGAACCTCCGCGGCTACTGGCGCAAGGACGGTTGGGAAGCGAAGGACCTGCTCGCCGCTTCCGCGAAGGAATACTCCCAGCTGCGCGCGCGTTGCGAAGCCTTCGATGCCGAGCTCGTCGCCGACATGGAGAAGATCGGCGGCGTGAAGTACGCGAAGCTCGCTTCGCTCGCCTACCGCCACTGCTTCGCCGCCGGCAAGTTCGTGGCAGATGAGAATGGCCAGCCGCTCCAGTTCTCGAAGGAGAACCACTCGAACGGCTGCATCGCCACCTCCGACGTCTTCTACCCGATGGCCCCGCAGTTCCTGCTACTGAGCCCCACGCTGGCGAAGTCCTTCCTCGTGCCCTTCCTGGAGTATGCGAAGAGCGACCGCTGGAAGTTCCCCTTCGCGCCGCATGATCTCGGCACCTACCCGCAGGCGAATGGCCAGGTCTATGGCGGTGGCGAGAAGACCGAAGACGACCAGATGCCGGTCGAGGAAAGCGGCAATGTGATGCTCCTCGTGGCTGCGATCGCGCAGATGGAGGGCAATGCCGACTTCGCTGGCGGCTATTGGTCGCGTCTCGAGCAATGGGCGGAGTACCTGAAGAAGGAAGGCTTCGATCCCGCCAACCAGCTCTGCACCGACGACTTCGCCGGCCACCTCGCGCACAATGTGAACCTCAGCGCCAAGGCAATCTGCGCACTCGGTGCGTTCGGCAAGCTCTGTGAAATGCGCGGCGAGCACGAGAAGGCCCTGAGCTACTCGAATACCGCCAAGGAATTCGCCCAGCGTTGGGTGAAGGAAGCGCGGGACGGCGATCATTTCCGCCTCGCCTTCGATCGCCCCGGAAGCTGGAGCCAGAAGTACAACCTGGTGTGGGACAAGATCCTCGGCCTCGGCCTCTTCCCTGAAGAGGTGCTGCGCACCGAGATGGACTTCTACAAGAAGAAGCTGAACACCTACGGCATCCCGCTCGATAATCGCAAGGAGTACACCAAGCTCGACTGGATCGTCTGGACCGCCTCGCTCACGCAGAATCGCTCCGACTTCGAAGCGATGGTCTCGCCGATCTTCAAGTTCCTCAACGAAGGCCCGAACCGTGGACCGATGACCGACTGGTATGAGTCCGTCAGCGGCAAGAAGGTCGGCTTCACCGCCCGCCCCGTCGTTGGTGGCGTGTTCCTGCCTGCCCTCTATCACAAGGATCTGTGGGCCAAGTATGCCAAGCGCGATGTGACCAAGGGCAAGGGCTGGGCGCCGATGCCGGACTATATCCCGCCGGTGCTCACCACCATCGTGCCAAGCGGCATTGAGAAGGATGACGTGCTGTGGAGCTACTCGACCGATCGCCCGGAAGGTGAATGGTTCGGAACGGGCTTCGATGATTCCAAGTGGAAGAAAGGTGCCGCCGGCTTCGGCGCGGGTGGTCCTCCGAATGCAAAGGTCCGCACCCAATGGACGAACTCGGATATCTGGATCCGTCGCGAGATCACGATGCCTGCCAGCATTCCGGACACCGTCGCGCTGAGTGTCTATCACGACGAGGACATCGAGGTTTACATCAATGGCGTCTCGGCTGCGTCAGCGGGTGGCTTCGTCACTGATCTCTCGCTGGTGCCGCTGTCCGCCGCGGGCAAGGCCGCGCTCAAGCCGGGCAAGAACCTCATCGCCGTGCACTGCCACCAGACCAGCGGCGGTCAGTATCTCGACCTCGGCGTCGTCGACGTGAAGCCGGGCGAGAAGAAGAAGTAAGACCTAAGCGTCAGATTGGTTTCTAACAAAGAGGCACGGGGTGAGAGCCCCGTGCCTTTTTTCATGCCTTGCGCCGGGAGCCATTCGGGGATGGGATGATGGCATGTCTGAAAATGCCATCGTCGCCAAGCCGCTCGCCGTATTGATCGACGCGGACAATGCCTCGGCGGCGGTCATTGCCGCGGTGCTCACCGAAGTCGCCACCTACGGCACCGCCAGCGTGAAGCGGATCTACGGAGATTGGACCTCCGGGCAGCTCAAGAGCTGGAAGGCGCCCCTTCTCGATCACTCCATCCAGCCGATCCAGCAGTTCAGCTACACCACCGGCAAAAACGCTACCGACAGCGCGATGATCATCGACGCGATGGACCTGCTCTACACCGGCCGTTTTTCGGGATTTTGCCTGGTGACCAGCGACAGCGACTTCACGCGCCTCGCCGCGCGGATTCGCGAGGAAGGTCTGGTCGTCTACGGCTTCGGTGAGAAGAAGACGCCCAAGCCATTCGTCTCTGCCTGTGACAAGTTCATCTACACCGAGGTGATCCAAATCGCTTCGGAGTCTGTCTCGGGCATCGAGGCAAAGGGCAAGAAGACCGGCCCCGACCTTCGCAAGGACGCCGAGCTTCTGAAGCGCATTCGCAAGGCCATCGACTCCGCCACCGGCGAGGAAAGCGAGTGGGCCTCCCTCGGCCTCGTCGGAACTCACCTTTCCAAGCTCATGCCCGACTTCGACTCGCGGAACTACGGCTACGGAAAGCTGAGCGACCTCTTGGAAGCCATCGGCGCGTTCGAGCTTTCCCGTAAGGACAAGCACGTGTTGATCCGCCAGAAACCGAAGGCCCGGTGAGACATCCAGAACCGGATTGATTAGCCGAGGCCACCGCCTTAGGATCAACTCATGTCCGAACAAGACATCCAGACGCTCGAAAGCCAATTCCCCGCCATGTCGGGCCCAGCCTTTGCCGCGGCTCGGCAGCGGGTACTGGCATCGGGGCAGAGCGTCCTCCAGGCGGAGGGTGGTAGGCTCGTGCGCGAGTTTCCGGACGGCCGGAAGGAAGTAGTGAAGACGATCGAGCCGCCGGTGCCTGTGAAGCTAGGTGCTATTCTCACCATCCGGTGAACGACGAAACGCCGAGAATGCGCATGTTCGCCGGACCGAACGGGTCCGGCAAAAGCGTCCTGAAATCCTATCTGCCCGAGCCGCTGCTTGGGGTATACCTGAATCCGGACGAGATCGAAGCGGGCGTGAATACCCGTGGGTATCTGGACTTCCGGGATTTTGGCTTGGCTTCTCTAACAGCTGCCGAAGTGCTTCCGAATTTCATCGGATCGGACTTTCTGAGTCGGGAAGGATTTGGAGGGCAAGCCGCCCGTCTGACGTTCGCGAATGGCCGCCTGGATTTTCCACCCGGAGTGATGAATGCCTACTTTGCCTCCGTCGCTGCCGATATGATCCGGCAGGCATTGGTAGCTAGAAAAGCGACCTTCACTTTCGAAACGGTGATGTCCCATCCGGGAAAGGTATCCTTGCTTCAGCAGGCGCAGGCTGAAGGTTACCGCACCTATCTCTACTACGTCGCAACGGAGGATCCGGCGATCAACATTTCTCGCGTGGCAAACCGGGTGGCTTTGGGTGGCCATGCGGTACCGGAAGGCAAGATCGTGGAACGCTACCACAGGTCCCTCGGACTCCTAATGGAAGCCATCCGCCACAGCCACCGGGCCTACATCTTCGACAACTCCACTGACAACGCGGACGGAAAGCACACCTGGCTGGCCGAAATCACGGAGGGCCGGAAGCTGGAACTGAAGACCGACCGAATTCCCTCTTGGTTCAAGCGGGCGGTGATGGACCCGATCACCTGATCCTCTTGCTCTGTCAATCGCCTCGCGCCGCTTATTCAGTCGGCCCAGGCCCGGTATTCCACATCACGTGCATCTGCTTCACGTCCGGCACCTTCATCGGGCGCACGACGCGGAAGCCCACGTTCCGGCAATCCGTGAAGTACCACAGCGACTTCGGGATCTGCGGGTCGATGTTCTTCCACGACTTGTCCGTCGGAACGCGGGCAGCAGAGCGCAACGTTTCCGGACCACCATCGAAGAAGTGACCACCACGCGTGACATGCGGGTAGCGATTCACCGCCTGATGCCACGGGTTCTTGTCACCCTCTTTCCACTTCGCATACGCGTCGGGGAGGTAAGCATCCAGGCATAGCTCGGCGACGTTGCCGTGCATGTCGTAGATGCCCCACGGGTTCGGCTTCTTCTGGCCGACCTTCTGATAGGTATAGTCGGAGTTCTCGGAGTACCACGCGTAGTCGCCGAGCTTCGATGGATCATCGCCGAAGGAGTAGGCGGTGGTGGTGCCGGCGCGGCAGGCATATTCCCACTCGGCTTCAGTCGGCAGGCGATAGTAGTGACCGGTCTGTGCCGTTAGCCATTCGCAGAACTTGCTCGCCGCATGATGGGTCATCGCGATGGCGGGCCAACCGGCGCCGTAGCCTTCGCCCATGCCGAAGTGCATCGGCATGTAGGGGGGGGTGGGTTGGCTGACGACATCGACGACGGTCTCGCCATCCTTTGCCTCGGGGGCTTCCGGTGTCTTGACGTCGGAGTCGCGGTTGAGCGAGCCATCCTTGTTGCGTGACTTGCCGTTCTCCATGAAGGCGCGGTAGATGTCCCAGGTCATCTCGCACTTGCCGATCCAGAACGGATCGAGTGCTACCTTCACCTGCGGGCCTTCATCGTCCTTGCGACCAGCCTCGGAGGCGGGTGAGCCGATGGTGAATTCACCGCCGGGCACGGGAACCAGATCAAAGGTGCCGTCGTTCGCGAGAGACACCTTCTCGGTGTAGGCCTTCATGTCCGCGGGGGCGGCAGGCGAGTCGCCTTTCTTGGTGACCAGCGCGTAAATCTGCTCGGTCACTGGGAGGTTCTGCGGATTTGGGACTTCAGGCTCCTTGGCATAGGCAGGGAGGGCGAGAAGAAGGAGAAGGCGTTTCATGAGTGAAGGGATGGAAAAGACGGGCGCGGACCGGACGACGTCCAGACCGCGCCTATGAAGAGAAGAAGGCAGATCAGACGAGCTTGTATTGGCCGGGCACCGGCACCGGTGCGATCGGGAAGGCATCGCCCATCTTGAGCGTGTCCGGAGCCATGTCCTGGGTGGCGCTCCACATCTGCTCCCAGGTGATGCGCTGGCCGGTATGGGCGGCTTCACGACCCAGCAGGCCGAGCATGGTGCTGTTCGCCATGTATTCGCCGGTATTGATGATCTCGCCCTTGCGGAGCGAGGCGAAGAACTCGTTGTGGCAGACCTGATACATGTTCTGCTCCATGCCCGCCGGAGCCTTGTACATCCAGTCCCGCTTCTTGCCATCGGGACCGAGCACCATCGGCATGTCGGGAGCGATGGCGGTGCCCTTCTCGCAGAAAATGCGATCCTTCGTTTCGGTATGGCAGCCCACATACTGGCGCTCACCGAGGTGACACATCACGCCGCCCGGGTATTCGAAGACGATGTTGTAGTGATCGTAGACGTTGCCCGCATCGGTGCGATACGCGCGGCCGCCATTCGCCACCGCGGCGATCGGAGCGACGTCGCCCATCGACCACGCGATCTTGTCGACCGTATGCACGGCTTGCTCGAGCAACGGACCACCGCTGAGCCATTCGAAGTTCTGCCACCAACGGAGCTGCCACTCCACATCGCCCATGTCCGCGGGCTTGGTCATGCCCGGTTGCAGCGGTTTCGGTGCGGTGCCCATGTAGGTGCCGTAGACCGAGAAGACCTTGCCGAGTTCGCCGGAGGTGACTTTGTTGTAGACCTCGCGCACGCCGGGAGCGTAGCGCCAGCAGAAGCCGTGCTGGATGGCCACGCCCTTCTGCTTGGCAAGCTTGGCGGACTCCATCACCGACTTCACGCCGGTCACGTCCACCGCCATCGGCTTCTCGGCGAAGACATGCTTGCCGGCCTCAATCGCCGCGCGCAGGTGCAGCGGGCGGAATGCCGGAGGAGCGGCGAGCAGCACCACATCCACGCCGCTTTCGAGCACCTTCTGATAGGCATCCAGTCCGCTGAATTGGCGCTCGGCCGCCACATCGACCTTGCCACCGAAGCTCTTCAGGTTCTCCAAGCTGCTCTTGATCGCTTCCGGGAAAGCATCGCCGAGCGCCCACAGCACCACGTTCGGGTCGGCGGACAGTGCCTGCGTCGCGGCTCCCGTGCCACGACCGCCGCAACCGATCAGGCCGATCTTGAGCTTCGCGGTATTCTCTTGGGCGAGCAGCAGATTCGGGAATCCAGCGACCACCGCGGTGGCGGCGGTGCCTACAAGCAAGCGGCGGCGGGATAGGAAAAGAGGTGTCGGGCTCATGGCAGGTACAGTGATAAACGGGCCGGAAATACGACCCCACTGCAAGCCGGGCTTTCAGGAAAGTGCGTGGAAAATTTCAGGAATGCTCGCTTTTGGTGAGAGAACAGGACGATTTGCGCCGAATTGACGGGGAATCCTGCTTGCCGCTGCACGGGGGATTTGCCGAGTCTGATTGGAGTTATGGAAAAAGCCGCCTCGCCCGCTGTGACCACCCGCTTGTCGGTGATGATGTTCCTCCAGTTCTTCGTGTGGGGAGCGTGGTTCGTGACCATCGGCGTCTATCTGCGCCAGGGGATGAACTTCGCCGAAGGCATCGGAACGGCGTACTCGGTGGGTCCCATCGCCGCGATCATCGCTCCGGTGTTCCTCGGCCTCATCGCCGACCGTTTCTTTCCGACGCAGGTCGTGCTCGGCGTGCTGCATCTGATCGGCGGGGTGCTGATGTTCCTGGTGCCGTGGTCGATCCAGCAGGAACTGGCCGGCAGCAAGGGCCTCTTCTTCTGGGTGCTGCTCGGCTACATGCTCTGCTACATGCCCACGCTCGGCCTGACGAACACGCTGGCGATGCGCAATATCCATGACTCGGAGAAGCAATTCCCGGTCATCCGCGTCTTCGGGACCATCGGCTGGATCGCTGCAGGCTTCCTCGTCGGCACGCTCCTGAAAGCGGATGCGACCGCGCTGCCACTCCAGGTCGCGGCCGGAGCCAGCATCGCACTGGGCCTCTATTCGTTCTTCTTGCCGCACACGCCGCCGGTCGGAAAGGGCCAGCCGCTTTCGATCACGCAAATGCTCGGCCTCGAGTCGGCGGGCATGCTGAAGGACTTCAATTTCCTGATCTTCGCCGTCGCCTCGATGCTAATCTGCATCCCGCTGCAGGCCTACTACGCCTACGCCGCCACCTTCATTACCGATGCTGGCTTCGGCTCCGCGGCTGGCACCATGTTCTGGGGACAGGTTTCGGAGATCTTCTTCATGCTGATCATCCCGCTGCTGTTCTCGCGGCTCGGGGTGAAGTGGATGCTCGCCATCGGCATGGCCTGCTGGGTGCTGCGCTACGGCTTGTTCGCGATGGGCGCGCCCGAGGGCGTGAAGTGGATGATCTTCTCCGGCATCCTGGTCCACGGCATCTGCTACGACTTCTTCTTCGTCACCGGTCAGATCTACACCGACAAGAAGGCGCCGAATGCCATCCGCGGTCAGGCCCAGGGCTTCCTGGTGCTGCTCACCCAAGGGGTGGGCATGTATGGCGGCGCGAAGATCAATGACGTCCTCTTCACTTCGAGGGTCGGAGAACTCAGCAAGACCGGCGTGAAAGTTCTCAACCTGTGGCCGTCGTTCTGGTGGATCCCGGCGTGCATGGCTGGTGGCATCCTTGTCCTGTTCTTCCTGCTGTTCCGCGACCGATTGAAACCTTCCGTCGACGAGGTCATCGAAGAAGCCGCTTCCACACCCGAAACGATCCAATGAACCTTTCCCGCCGCCAAACGCTCAAGTCGCTCGCCGCGCTGGCGACCATCCAGATCGTCCCGAGCCGCGTCCTCGGTCTCAATGGCCAGACGCCGCCTTCACAGGAGATCACGCGCGCGATCATCGGCTGCGGCGGCATTTCCGCATCCCACCTCGGCATGCCCGGCAAGCTGCTCGCGCTCTGTGACGTGGACAAGGGCCACCTCGACCAGCGGATGAAGGATGCCGGTGGCGAGGAGAAGGGGATCAAGGGCTACCACGACTTCCGCGAGGTGCTTGAGCGCAAGGATATCGATGTCATCCACGTCGCCACGCCGCCGCATTGGCATGCCTTGATTGCCATCGCCGCGGCGAAGTCCGGCAAGGACGTGTGGTGCGAGAAGCCGATGAGCCGCACCATCGGCGAAGGCATCGCGATGGTGAAGGCAGTCGAGAAGTACGAGCGCATCTTCCGCCTCAACACCTGGTTCCGCTTCAAGGACAACTTCTACGGCATGGGCGTGCCCGTGAAGCAGATCAAGAAGGCCGCCATGAACGATCTGCTCGGCTGGCCGCTCACCATCACCGTCGGCGCGAATACCGGCTTCGATTGGAAGCTCGGCATCTGGGTCGGCCAGAAGGGCCTCGCAGAAAAACCTGTGCCCGCCGAACTCGACTACGATCTCTGGCTCGGCCCCGCCCCGTCGAAGCCGTACAATCCGGAACGCGTGCACGCGAAGTTCCGCGGCTACTGGGACTACGATGGCGGTGGCCTCGGTGACATGGGCCAGCATTACCTCGACCCCGCGCAGTATATCCTCGGCAAGGACGACACCGCGCCGATCTCCGTGGAGATCGATGCCGACCCGCAGGATTCCGACGCCATCGGTACCTGGCGGCGCATCGAGTTCACCTACGCCGATGGCTGCAAGATCGTGCTCGATGGCAACAACAGCCTCAAGGACGCCGCCTACATCCAGGGGCCGAAGGGCAAGATCAACAAGGGCTTCGAGAGCGACATTCCCGATCTCGAGAAGAAGCTCGCCTCGCTGCCCGACCCCGAGCCGCAAATCACCGAATTCCACGAAAGCGTCCGCACCCGCAAGAAGTTCGCGCTCAATGAGCAGAACGGCTTCTGGTCCTGCACCATCGTCAATATGGGCGTCACCGCCCATCGCTTGAACAAGAACCTGAAGTTCGATCCCAAGACGCTGAGGTTCGACGACGCCGAGGCGAACAAGCTCATCAGCCAGCCGATGCGCGGGCCGTGGAAGATCGAGGTGTGACCCGCTGGGAGCGCAGGCCTCTGGCCCGCTGAATGGTCCCCGGCAGCTCGTTTTCAAGTCGGTTTGCAAACGGCCCCGAATCTCTGATCTACCACTGTCCGTAGTCACGGCCGGACAGCCCGCTTCTGCGGGCCAGAGGCTCCGCGCTCCCAGCGGAAAAGATTCGGGGTTGGAACTTTCTCATCCGGTGCTCCAATCCCCGCATGACCATCGTCCTCGGCATCACCGGCTCGATCGCTGCCTACAAGGCAGCCGACCTCGCGTCGCAGCTCGTGAAGGTCGGCCATGAGGTCCACGCGGTCATGACCCGCGCGGCCACCGAGTTCATCACGCCACTGACCTTGCAGGTGCTCACGCGCCAGCCCGTGCTGGTCACCCTGGAGGATGAAAAGCAGAGCTGGAAGCCGGGGCACATCGAGCTCGCGGATTCCGCTGACCTGTTCCTCGTCGCGCCCGCGAGCGCTGACGTCATCGGGAACTTCGCCAACGGTCTCGCGCCCGATCCCCTCTCGTCGATCTACCTCGCCCTGCCGCGCACCACGAAGGTGGTCATCGCCCCGGCCATGAATGGCAAGATGTGGCAGCACCCGTCCGTCCGTCGGAATGTCGCCCGTCTGATCGAAGACGGCTGCCGCTTCATCGGTCCGGCAGAGGGGGACCTCGCTTGCGGTTACCAAGGCATCGGCCGGATGGCTCCCGTGGAAGAGATCCTCGCGGGGATCGCTCCGGCTGTCTGAGGCAGGATGGTTTTTGCGGTCGGCAGCGGTCGGCGGGGTCACCTACACGATGCGGGGTTCGATCAATATGGTGAACTTTACCAGCGCGGTGAGCCATGTTTCCAGCACGGCTGGACCCGCCGGCTATGACCTCCACACCTTCCGTCTGAATGCCTCGGACGGCCTCTGTGGCAGAGGTTTCATCCAAGTCGGCGCCACCCATCCGTAACGATCTATCGATCCATCCAGCCGCGTCCGCCCTTTGAGGGTGGGCGCGGCTTTTTTTGCGACTCGATTGGGGCTCCGCCGGGCCGGAATCCCTTTCACAGGCTTGTTAGGAGGGATGAGGGTTCTCTCGGGAAAAGCAGCCTTTGAAATTATTTTTCCGGTTGCACGGGCCCTCTTTTGAGCGTTCGCGACTGCCAATGAGCCACGTCCCATATGCCCGGGAGCTGCATCTGTATGACAGGCGCGATGTAGGGGATAACCCTAATGGCGAGCAAATTGTCGGAATCATACAAGTCTGTAGCTACTTAATACTAGCCCCAAACGGGTTTGGATCTATGGTGGGAACGTTGGCGCGTGCTCCAAAAACCCAATGGGAGGCCCGATCCATAGTGAAACCCCAAACCCACCTCCTCTTCCAATCCCGGAAACGGAACCTCAGTGCCGCTACACCGGAATTTCAGTGTAAGTCGCTAACAATAAAGGATCCAAAACCTTTTTCGATTGCGTGAAAACAATGCCGAAGAATTTAGTTTTCTCCTAAAACGGATTTGCTATTTCAAATCTGCCTGAATGGAACGGAGTAGCGTTCCTTCGGGCAAGAACCCAAGAACCCAAGAACCCAATTCGGACGGTCCATGGTTAGCACCAAGGAGTCGCGCCGTGTCTGCCAGTGAAACTGGTAAACACATACCGACTGGACAGGTGTGTACATGTGTCTGAGTCCGTACCTCTCGAACCCCATGAAAAACCCGACTAAGACCCCGATCACCCGTGCGTCGCTAATGGCCACGGCCTCTTGCAATAACCGCTGGATTGCCAGCGTGATCGCCGGCACCAGCGTGCTCGGCTCCGCTGCGATGGCCACCACCTGGGATGGCTCCACCAGCACCGCTTGGAACGATAACACCAACTGGGTGGGCGATGCCGGCACTGTCGGTTCCAATGCCGTTATCAATATCAATTCTCCTAAGGCGCTGATCACGGCCGATATCCCGCTTAGCCCGGTGGATGTCTTCATCGGCAATGCGGCGAGCACGAATGGTCTGGTCGACCACACCGCCGGCCTCGCGGGCACGGGCCTGAACAACTGGATGTTCGTCGGCGTGGGCAATGCCACTGCGAGCGGCACCTATAACTGCGCGAATACCGCGACCACGGGCGGCACCTTCACCGGCTTCGGCCAAGGCACCGGCAGCTTGAATGTCGGTGGCACGAGCGCCACCTCGGGCCGGCTTTACATCGGCGGCCGTGACACGGCGGGTGCGGGCACCGGCGTGGTGAACGTCAATACCACGGGCACCCTCAAACTCGGCAATGACCTGGTGGTCGGCTCTTCGGGCGGCACCGGAACGTTGAACTTGGACTCCGGCACGATCACGAGCAACGGCTGGAACTTCTTCGGCACCCGCAACGCGCAGGACGGCGGCAACGGCAAACTGCGGATGAGCGGTGGCACCATGACCAACGGCACCACGAATGCCGCAGGCTGCCGCACCTACATCGGCCTCGGGGTCGCGACCGGATCGGTTGAAATCACCGGCGGCACTTACAACAACAACAAGAGCGGCAACGACACCCAGTTCATCGTCGGTGCAAACAACCTGACGGCAGCGTCGACGCCGACACTGACGATCACTGGCGGCACTCTCAACGCCGGCCGTCTCCTCACGGTTGGCGGCACCGAAGCTTTCGGCGGTAACGGCGGCAGCGTCGGACCCGGCAAGGGAAGTGCCACCATCAATGGTGCCGGCGTCGTCGTGAACGCCACCGGTGAATTCTGGGTCGGACAGGGCACCGCCAGCGTCGGTCAAGTCGACTTCTCGGCGGGCACTATCAACAGCGGCAGTTGGGTGGCGGTCGGCCGCGGCGGTGGCACGGGCACGTTCAACATGACAGGCGGCACCTGGACCAAGACCGGCGCGGGATCTTCCTTCATCGTCGGTGCCAGCGGTCCGGGGACGCTCACCCAGAGCGCCGGTCTCATCGACGTGCAAGCGGGCGATACCTGGATGGGTGAAAGCAACACCTGTAACTACACCCTCAGCGGAACCGGCGAGTTCAGGGCCACCATTTTCCAAGTGGGCCGCAACGGCGGTGCCACGGGTAACGTGGCTCTCAACGGCGGCACGCTCCGCGTGACCCGGATCGTCGGCGGCGGCGGCGTGGAAAACATCTCGTTCAACGGCACCCAGATCGTCGCCAAGGCCACCGACCCGAACTTCATCGGCGTCATGGACGCTGGCGGAGCGACCATTGATGCCGGCGGGCTCAAGGTGGACAGCGCCGGTTTCAATCTGACGGTGCCGGCGGCCCTGGATGGTGCGGGTGGCATCACCAAGAGCGGTCTCGGCACCCTTACTCTGAGCAGCACGGGCAACACCTACACGGGAAGCAGAATTGTCCAAGCCGGCCAACTCGTCCTCAATGCCACCGGCACGGGTACGGGAGCGATCACCGTTTCTGATGGAGCGGCCCTTGGAATCGCGTCTGCTGCTGGCACCGAAGTGCTGACGGCCAATGGCCTCACCATCGGCACCAGCGGAGCCACCACGTTCAACTTGAACCGCGGCGATCTGATCGGTGTGACGCCGACGAATGCGCTGCTCAAGGTGACGGGCCCGCTCGTTCGCAATGGCACCGCCACGCTGAATGTCAGCGGTTCCCGCTTCGCGGTCGGCAGCCTGCCCTTGATCGCGTATGACGCGACTCAGGTGAGCGGTGCCGGCACCCTCGTCTTGGGAACGCTTCCAGATGGCGTGATCGGCACGCTTCAGAATGATCCGAACTTCTTCGGAGCCAATCAGGGCGCCGTCTATCTCCAGATCACCAGCGTGGCCCTGCCGAAGTGGACGGGCAAACTGGTGAACCGTTTCACCACCGGCTCGCCTTCGATCGCCGTC
The DNA here is from genome assembly GCF_038066715.1 of Luteolibacter sp. Y139. Lineage (NCBI taxonomy): Bacteria > Pseudomonadati > Verrucomicrobiota > Verrucomicrobiia > Verrucomicrobiales > Verrucomicrobiaceae > Neoluteolibacter > Neoluteolibacter soli. Next base: position 141,937 of record NZ_JBBUKT010000016.1, read on the forward strand.
AATACCATCACCGTGGGCAATGCCACCGGCATCGTGAACGGGAACGTGGTCAGCGGCCCTGGCATCTTCCCAGGCACGGTGGTCACGGGCGTCGCCGGCAATGTGGTCACGCTCGACCAGACGCCTACCGCGGATGGCACGAATGTGAACCTGATGTTCTCAGCCGGACCGGGTGCCAACCCGGGCGTGTGGGACACCACCACCACCAACTGGGTGGATCAGGTCAATGGCGCCGCCTCGGTGTATGCCAATCCGAACCCGGTCTTGTTCGACGATGACGCCCCGGGATTGACCGCCGTCACGCTGAACACCTCGGTCAGCCCGAGCACCGTGACCTTCAACAACACCACGCTGGCCTACAGCCTGTCCGGCACGGGAGCCATCGGCGGTGTCAATGGCGTGGTGAAGAAGGGCGCGGGCGATGTGACCATGTCCACGGCCAACACCTATGACGGCGTCACCCGCCTCGAGGGAGGCACCCTGACGATCGCGACGATCGAAGACGGTGGTGTCACCAGCCCGATTGGTGATTCGTCCGCCGCTTCGACCAACCTCGCCATCGCGGGTGGTATCCTCAAATACACCGGTCCTACGGATTCCACCAACCGTGGTATCTTCTTGGACGGCCTCAATGGCGGTATCTATACCGACAACGACCTGACCATCACCGGCCAGGTGCAGAGCAACGGCACCAGCTCCAACCTGCGCAAGCAGGGTGCGGGTAACCTGAAGTTCACCTTCGGCGGCACCAACACCTTGTCGTCGGGTGGCGGCATCACCGATGTCGAAGGCGGTAGCCTGACCTTGGACGGCACGGCCGGCAGCCAGGTCAACTCCCTCACGGGTGAACTCTGGGTCGGCTCCGAGCCGAATGTGAATGCCAGCCTCACCGTCCTGAACACCACGCTCAATGTCAGCAGCTGGCTGGCAATCGCGCGTGGCAACGGCGACGACGGCGTGACCACGGTTACGGTCACCAACTCGACGCTCACGACCGGCAACTTCAGCAACGGTTTCGCGAACGGCCTTGGTGGCAATGCGAGCGAAGCCAATGTGACCGTCACCAACAGCAACTGGACCAATGCAGGTACGATGCATTTCTCGGAACAGTTCGCGTCGACGATCAACATGACGTTGACGAACTCGACCCTGATCACCACCGGCGGCATCACCGACTTCTCCACCGGCACGGGCACCACGAGCACCCTGACCATTGCAGGCACCTCGGAAATGCGCACCAACCGTTACCTGTTGGGTCTCGGCACCGATTCGATCGCGAACGTGATCATCAAGGACAGCGGCCACCTCAACAAGACCGGCGGTGACTGGATGTCGATCGGCAACGGCAACAACGGCAAGGGCTTCATTACCGTGCAGGACAGCGGCAAGCTGACCAACGTCGCCGGTGACTTCAACATCAGCGACACCGGCACGTCCCAGGGCACCCTGACCATCAAGAACAGCGCCCAGGTCACCACGGGAGGCGCCACGTTTGTCGGCAAGAACTCCGGCACGCAAGGCACGCTCGATATCCAGGGCGGCACCTTCACGGCCACCGCCAGCTTCCTGGCGGGCGGCACGGATAACGCGGCAAACACCGCGACCGCGGTCGGCTTCATCAACCAGACCGGCGGCGACGTCATCCTCAACGGTGACGACAACCGCACCGGCTGCAGCGGCACCGCCACCTGGACGATCAGCGGCGGCACGGTCACCTCGAATGGCTGGATGACCCTCGCCCGCTACACCGGCGGCTTCGGCACCATGAATGCCAGCGGCGGCACCGTGACGCAGAACCACGCCAACCGCCCGTTCCGCATCGCGGAACTCGGCACGGCGGTCCTGAACGTCTCCGGCACCGCAGTGGTGAGCGCCCCGAATTCCGGCGGCTTCTCGCTTGCTGGAAACGCCAGCGCTTCCGGCACCATCAACCTCAATGGTGGCACGCTGATCGCGAACAAGATCGTGGCCGGCGGTGCTGACGGAAACAGCGTGCTGAACCTGAATGGCGGCCTTCTGAAGGCCTCCACCGGTGCCGCACTGGCCTGGATTCCGGCGGGTCTGGATTCGCTCCTCGTGAACACGGGGGGTGCCAACATCGACACCAACGGCCAGATCGTGGGAATCGCCCAAGCCATGAACGACGGCGGCGGCGCTCTCACCAAGTCGGGAGCCGGCACGCTCCAGCTCAACGGTCTCAACACCTACTTCGGCACCACCACGGCGACCGCCGGTGAAATCGGTGGCACGGGTTCGGTGGCGGGCGAGCTGGTGGTCCAGTCCGGTGCCTCGGTTGGACCAGGCGCGGGCGGTGTCGGCACCTTCACGGTGGAAGACACGCTGGCCAGTGGTTCCTCGATCGCCGGCACCTACGTCTGCGAGATCAATGGCGCCACCGCCGACCAGCTCGCAGTTGCAGGGGACCTCAATGTCACGGGTGCGACGCTTGACTTCAATGCGCTCGCTGCTCCGACGGCTCCGTCCTATGTGATTGCCACCTACTCCTCCATTACCGGCACCTTCGCCGTGGTGGATCTGCCGGCTGGCTACACGCTGAACTACGGCGCCACCCAGCTGACCTTGAACCAGTCGGGCACCCCATACAGCCTGTGGGCCCAGAGCTACGGCCTGGATCCGCTGACCGATGGAGCCCCCGGCGCCGACAAGGATGGCGACGGCCAGATCAACTCGGTTGAGTTCGCCCTCGGCGGTTCGCCGGTCAGCGGACAGAACAACGCCAAGATCTACTCCTTGGCGGCTGACAGCGGAGTGGACGTCGACTCGAACAGTGAGGCGATCCTGACCATCGCGGTCCGCACCGGCACGCCTGCCTTCGCTGGCACCCCGTCGCCGACGGCCACGCAGGATGGCTACACCTACACCATCGAAGGCAGCACCACGCTGGGCGCCTTCACCACGGTGGTGACTCCGACCCCGGCTCCGGTGACGGCTGGCCTGCCAGCGGCACCCACGGGCTACGAGTATCGCTCCTTCAGCCTGGCTGGCTCGAATGGAGTGCCCACCCGGGGCTTCATGAGGGTGGTGGTCACCCCGTGATGTAACTTGCGAATCATCCCAGCCCCGGCCGCCCCAAGCGGCCGGGGCTTTTCGCGACAAATCCGGACACGGCCCGCAACGGCCGATCCCCGTTTTTTAACCCTAACCTTCCGTCAGGCAGGTGATCCGGTCCTGCGGAAGTTCCTTTGAACGATTTTTCCCCGACCCAAGCCCATGAAGACCTGTCATCTTGATACCCGTCTTTCCCACTCGCTCACCACTCGCCATCATCTCCTGCAGCTTGCTGGCCTGCTCGCCGGCACCACCATTCTCGGTTCGAGTTCCGCGCTTGCCGCGAACTGGACCGGCACGGTCAGCACCGACTGGAACAACTTCGCGAA
>NZ_JBBUKT010000017.1 GCF_038066715.1 Luteolibacter sp. Y139
CACCCTCCACGCCGAAGCGACAGTGCTTCCCTCCCCTGCCCAAGGGCTCCCGGAGCCTACGAGGACCGCCTGGCTTTTCGTAAAGCCAGCGTGCCAGGAAAGCCCCCAGAAGCTTGAAACGACTCGCTTTCGGCCGCGCTCCGTAAAGATTCCCCTTGGGTATATCAAAGCTCCGGGTCTACGTAGAAGAGAGTCGGCGCACTCCGCTGGCGAAGGACGAGGCGCCTAGACCTCATGATCAAGAAATCTTGCGGCAAGCCTTCTCCTCTGACCGTAGCTGGACCTCCTACGCCTCCTCCCCTGCAATTCCCTCAGCACACGAACCTCCTCCTGAAGATACTCAATGACGTCCTGCTACTGCCGGTTGATTCAACCTGCCAGAGCTATCAGAATGAGAGTTCCGATCCCCATCGCAGTAGGGTGGCAGAGTGACACCCGTTGCACAGTCCAGAAGTGAGCCCCCATCAGGTGGGCTCGATGAATACTGAAAATCAGATAATTCCGCGACGATCGAGTTTCTGGGCACTACGCGGACTAGAGAATTTTCTCCAAATCATTTGCTGCGTGTGCCACGCTCAGCACCTCCTCGAGGCAGACCGGCGGTTCTTGGTCGCACGTTTAACACTTCAATCTTGATGTAGATGAAGGCACACGAGATTTAGCCCGCTTCAATGGTGGGCTCGTCGAGGCACCAAACAGCCTAGCAGGCGCGCTCCCAAATGAGACGTTGAACTATCTGCAACACAGATCGATCCCTAGCGGCGGAAGCCTTACTCTGGTGGAAGAGCTCTCAGAACGCTCGGAGCGGGCGAAATGGGCCGCAAGTTGAGCATCGATACCATCCCGCCCACATCATCCTGCGTCCTCACAAAGCACCATTCGATATCCGCCTTCTTCTCGGCATCGTGAACCTTGAAGGCCACAGGCCAATACTCGACCGTGTCCCCATTGTGGAGATTCATGATCAAGGAGGAGGGATTGGTTCGGCTTGGTTCCGATCGCAATGCCAGGAATCCATCCGGCGAATTCACCACGGCGCGGCCGGGCGATGACAATGAATAGCCCTTCTCATGCAGGAAGAAATACGCCACGACCCGCTCCCCTTTAATTTTCGGCCCCGTGGTGGTGTCAACGATTTCATATCGGCGATAACTGATGGTTTGCTTCGCCTCGTTTTCGCGGGTGAATGCGGAAACCGCCAGTGCCACATCGGCCGTCCAAATCTTCCCCTGAAAATTCCGGGCCCCATAACAAAGCACTCGCATCGTGAGGCTCTCGTACTTGTTTTTGAGAAGCTCCTGATGATTCGCCTCGATCTCCTGGGGGCTTAGAACCTTGTCGAACGAGAAGGCTCCCGAGGGATCGAAGAAAGATGCAATTCTCCCGTCTCCTTGGGAAGAACTGCCCTGCAAGTAGTCGCCGATGAGCTCCTTTATTTTCTGATCAGGAGGGCACTTGTTGAGGGCTTCCTGCCTTTGAGCAGCCAGCGCCTCCAATTTCTTTCTCGTCTCCTCGGCTTCGGCCGCGCGTTTGATCTCCTGCTGGCGGGCAAGTTCTTCCTGAGCTTTCCGGAACTCCCGCGCCTTCTGCAGTTGGGCATTCGCCTCATTCCGGGCATCCACCTCGTATGTATAGGCCGTCAGGCTTGCCGTCGGATCGGATTTATCGTGTTTGATCTGGGACGGGGTGATCCGCGCCGCAAACTTGCAGCAGTTGTAGAATCAAAGCTCTCCTAGCTTCCCCACGTAAAGATTCCGGATGCGCTGGAATTCTACTTCGGATTTGTGGATCCAGTCGTTCAGCACCACGGGGCTGTTCGTCTCGGTATCCGACTTCGCGGTGTAACGCAGCAGCTCCGCAAGGCACCTCTCATCGTCCGTCAAGGCATCGCGCAAGATGTGCTCGTAGGAGGCGATGGCTAGCCTGCACAGTTCGCGCGACTTGTCCTGAGTTTCCTTGTGCCGTGCTTGCTTGTCGATGAATTCTTCTGTCGCCGTTTTGATCTTGTCGGCACCGGGGAGCTTGGAAAGCCGGTCTCCCGAGATCGCATCGAGCACCGGAGACGACGTCACCCGCACTGCCAGGATATGATTGATGACAGCACCGTAGAATGCCGGGGAAAAGAGTTCCTTTACACCGTAGATATCGCCCACGAGCGGACACCTGAAGTCGTAAGGCACCGGCTTCCCTTTGTCCGCCGATTCCGCGAGCCATTTCACAGCGGCGGTCAAATTCGCATTGCCGGAGCCGGCATCCTTCACAGCCTGTGCCGCCACGGCAGCAGCATAGATGTGCCTGCTCGCAAAATCTTCACTGTCACAAGCCACTTTCAGCGCATCGATCGCTTCCCGCAATAGCCCCTGGTCCCCGGAAAAGCTATACGACATCAATAGTGCCTTCGCGACCTGGAGGGAGGCGGACGGACTGCCCTTCGCTGCCATCGCATCCAAGTAGCGGCTATAGTCGCTGGAGTCCTCCAGATACGGGAGCAATGCTGAAATGATCTCCTCTCGATTCTCGTGGGCCATCCTCACCACCAGACCTCGTAGATGCTCAGCCGTCAGGGGACGTCCAACCCATCGGCCACCACTCGAATCTTATTTCGCTGCAATCAGCTCCCCTCGCTCGGAGGAGCGCCTCCCCACCCGCTCGGGACAAATACCCGGAGAGGAACCAGAGCCCCTCATTGGCCTAAACAAAGCTTCGCAGACGTCGGCTCGTTCCGCGCTCCCACCGGCGTCCTCGTAGGAGAAATAAAGAAGATGCTGTCCACCCTCAGCGCGACGACGTCGGAGTGCGGCACGCTATCCTAGATCAATTGCTGCTGCCGCGCCTAAGCTCCCTGATTAGTCCCCCTTGAGAGGCTTGGTCATTTTTCCAGTGCAAGCCGCTCCAATTTTGCGAAAAGCGGCGCAATTGTCCTCGAAGAGAACGTCTCCTTGGTCTCGGAAGGCGGCCTCAAAGGCAGACCAAGCGCAATGAGGCGGGGCCGAGCTGCCGTGATCTAAACCTCCGAAAACCATTACGCCGCCTGGCTTCAAAAGGCTCCAGCCCTGACAGGCGGCAGACAGGAGTTCATGCGGCGGATTTTCGCAGGCAGCCAAATGGATAAAGTCGAAGCTCTCCCAGTAGTCGTCGCTAGCAATCATCCAAGCGAGAACTTCCGCGAAGTTACCGTGGTAGAGTTCGATACCTCGTCCGTCCTGGCGGCGGGTAAGATTCTCCACAAAGGCCTCTCGAGTTTGCACCGAAAGCTCGTTGGCGGGATTGTGGAGCTCAACACAGTGGACTTCGCTTGCGGGATGGGTGAAGAGAATGTCCAACATCACATTCGCGCTCACGCCATCTGATGCTCCAATCTCAAGTGCTCTCACTGGTTCCTCCGAGGCGAACCAGATTTCCCAGCGCTCCAGATCTTCCCGGAACCATCCCGTATTTTTTATTCCACGATAGCCCTTCGCAATCTCGCGCCAGTAGCCGCTTCTGGCCACCGTTTGGCGCGGGCCAATGCATGCCAAGCCGCGGGAGCTCGGTAGACGACGCACAGGGTATCCGGCCGCCTCCAGGTCCGCCAATAGGTCCACGGCATTGCGCGCCCGCGTATCGTGGAGCAGCACTTGATCCGCGACGGAAAGCCCGAAGGTACACACCGCTTCCAAGTTCCCAGCCCGCCCCGGGAAAATGGCATTCACGAGGACAAAGTCCGGTCGAAAAACAACGTCATCGGGGCGCGGCATGCCACCTTTCTGTGGTGCACGGATCTCCACTTCTCGCTCTTGGTGAAGCCCCCGGCATACGTGGTTCCGCCATTCGGGGTCGGCTTCGAGCGAGAGCACTCGACATCCTGCATCGAGCAGTGCAAGCGTCGAATTCCCGCAACCGATTTCCACTACCGTCCGCGCGCCGCTGCGTCTGCAGAAGCGCACGAGCCACGCATATTCTTCGCATTGGAGGGACCAGTCAGCGAAGGCCGCCACGGAGAACCGCGGCATACCGGCAAGATTCAGAGGCTCCAGTCGAGGCGATGGCGGCTGCGGGTGTGTGCAAATCAATTCGTGGGCGGGCTCCGTTTTCACAGGGTGACAGACACCGGCGGCGACCTCTTTCACAATCGGCCGGAAGCGAAAAACCGTAAGCAGTCGGCGGAAGTCGCGGCTACGCATCCAGTCCAGACAGCGCAGATCCGCTTGATTTGCCAAGGTGGGGAAGAGGATCTCGTGAAAGGTGAAGCAGCCGTGTTTCTCCCGGAAGTCCAGCGCCGCGCGGATAAGCCGCGCACTTTTGCGGCTGAGTGGCTTGAAGGCGCGCCATGGATCACGAAACCAAGGTTCAGCAAGATTCCAGTGATCCCAAGCTGGATCGCTTTCTCGGGAGACTACATCAATGCCGGAGAAATCCGCGCCGGAAGCTGCGGTCTCCCTTACCAGCGCCTCGAAGAAAGAGGGGTTTCCCGCCACGTCATCCTCCACGAACCAGACTGCCTCGTCCTGCTGAAGGGTCCTCTCGAGATGATACATCGCGCGCGACCATGCTGTAATGATGGGAAAAGGGGATGAGTTGCTCATCAGTCCTCCGTATCCCTTCACCACGTCGTCGCCATACCAGATGCCGTTCTCGCCCGGGCTATCAAGGATTATCTCCGCCTGCCCAAGCGGAGAGAGGAGCTGCCGCAATCGCCGTGCCGCCGGACTGTCTTGGCGCGCTAGAATGAGGAAGCGTTCCTTTATAGGCCTGTCTGTTGTGTCCGGCTCTTGCCTCGGCCCAAGGGCCTTACGCAACGCAGTCTTCTCCGGCTCCAATCCTCGGTCCATCTCGATGGCTTTGCCGATCGTGCATTCGAAATCGTCCAAGGGTTCGCCTCCCCCCTTCGCCTCCGGCCGCCAGCGGGAAACTTCCGCCGCATCAACTACCACGCCGCTTTCGCCTGCCCAGGGAGGCGTGATCCGAACTGAATCCCAAGAGTGGAAGGATATATCCACATCTCCGAGCTTCGCCAACGGTCCGGTGACATGCTCGCGCAGACTATCCGCCGCAGGACGCAGGCTGTGGTGGACCATGCCACGGAAGATGATCGGGTTCGGACCCTTACTCATGACGGGGAAAGGTGATTCCGAGTGCATTATCTGCTTGTCATTGTCTCGCCGCGGCGAGACACGTGGTGAAATCTGAGCATTAGGTGGGGTATTGCCATCGCGGCGACCCCAGCAAGCTGTCGTTGGCCGGATCATCAGCGTCTATTTTCGGAACATCTTGAGCCAAAGTTTCCCCAAAGTTCACCCCATCGTGTCACTTGATTACCTGATTGAGCCTGGAGCCTTGCTCCTGTGGTTTGTGAGGGGATCAGATATGGGTAAATCGGGCCTATATCAAGCATAGTCTTGTTGGAATCCCCGCATTTCCTCGATTGCATGCACCGAAACCAACTTCAATTCCATGTGGAAGGTGGACGCATCCACAAGACGCTTCTGACCCAATACGAAAACCGTGGGGATTGCGCGTTCGAGTTCTTACAGGATTTAGTGCTGAACTGGCCGCACCTTTTTGAGGGGAGAGATGGCTCGGTTTTTTATGGGGATTCGCCGCCCTCGGTGGATCTCGCGATGAGAGCGTTAAATTTTTGCAGCGCCACACTGACAGGCAATAATGGACCCTGGTTGCCATTTCCCTGTACCTATGCGTTTTGCTGGCCGCAGATCGGCGTGCCGGATGCAGAGGCTATGATGGAAGAGATGCTGGAGGACGAGCGGGAATGGGCTTATCCAAAGGTCTTCTCGATCGGCACCATGCAGTATCCTGTGCGCGGAAAGCTGGCGAAAGCCTATCCGGATCGGCTTGATGTCGAGCGGAGCCGCATTGATCCGATGTCTCTCGTTTCAAAAACCAGACAGGTCTCGCTGCCGGACCACCGGCTCTTCAAATATTGGGTCGATTGCCCCGGGCGAGGCTACTCTGCTCGCCTCAAGTGGCTGTTGGCCACCGGACGGCCTGTGCTTGTAGTGGGGCGAGATGGAGCTCTGGTTCCATTTCGTGCCGGTTGCGGCGGATCTTTCCGATCTGCTGGAACATCACGCACGGCTGGAAGAAGATCTCGACCTCTATGCACGGATTTCCCGGAACGGCAGGGCATGTGCCGCGCGCAGGCTGCGGGTGGAGGACGAGTTGGTCCATGTTACAAAGCGGTTGAGCAAAGCACTTGGCCTACCACTGGACACGGTAGAGAAAGATGTCCGTTGCGATCCATAATATGAACGGAACGAAAGAACAATTGGAAGAGTTCCTGATATCCGGTGAGGAGTATCGCTGGTTCATCGACCCGGAAGTGCATCTCGACGGAAACTGGGAGGATTTTCGCGGGGCCTTTATACGGTGTGACGCGGACCTCCTGGCCACCGTAGTGCGGGCAGGACCGGAGGACCCTACTTGGAATTGGTGGCCTTCCTTGAAGCAAAGAGGCCAGCCCGTGGCAGTGACCGAAGGGGTTGCCGCGCTGCTGCCTCTGATGCGTCTCAGCAGCCGTGCGGCGGAAGCGATCCTTGCCGGGATTGCGAATGGCTGGGAAGGGCATCCTGAGGCACTGATTCCGACGCTGGTGAGCTTGGCGGAGCTCAAGATAGAGGACATTGGCGGCTTGGGGAGTTTCACACCGGAAGAACGGCAGAGGCGATGGTACGGTGAGCGGACTTGGCATTGGCGGGGACCGGTGGAACACGTGCCGGGGATGTTGCATTTCCCCGTTCCAACCGCGCAGCGTGACTTGGCTCCCGTGCGTCTCACTCCCGCTACCGTCCCGCCGCGCATGCTCTACGTTTCGCCGGTCGGCGCCCCGGCATCGAGTCTGTTGCCAATTACGCTGGACGTCTTCCGGAATGCTGGTGCGGATTGCCTCCTGCTACAGTACGACGAGGCGGAACTGGGAATTCCGGAGGATGTACGGGCGATCCGTGACCGAGACTACAAATGGCCCTTGGCTTACCGCAATCTCCACCCCGATGTGGTCGCGGACTACGACTACGTATTCTTCTGGGACGACGATTTGGGAATCAAAGGATTCGATCCGGCAAGGTTCGTCAGGATCATGCAGATAAACCATCTGGCAATGGCGCAGCCGGCGATCGAATCACCCCATTGTCTTTCCCACGCGATCACGTCCCGCAAGCCGTGTCCGCCATGGCGAGGGTCGGAGGGAACAGCTCCAAGGAGGATCGTGGGAAGGCTCACGAATTTCGTGGAAATCATGGCACCAGTATTCACGCGGGACGCGTGGCGGACGGTCTACTCATATGTAGATCCTGGCAGCCACAGCGGATGGGGTTACGACTATATCCCGGTGGGGGCGAAGGGCATTGTGGATGCGCTTCCCGTGGTGCATACTCGCGCTGTGCAATCGTTTAACAGCAAGTCTCAGGGAGAGTTCGAGTGCTTCTTATACAGCCAAGGGCTCTTCGCCCACCCGCACACCGAGTACGGGTGGCTGTTCGAGTAAGGTGCGAATTTCGCCTCTAATCCTTCTGGTGGAGTTTCACCGCACCGTCCCCCCAGACTGATGCCGTCAATCAGGTCAAATCCTTGCGCCGGTCAGTGGCTGGGCCTTGCCTCGCTTGGGAGGACGCCAGCGGGCGAGAAGCTATCTCCGGAAAACTTGGTGAGGACGATGAAACGGATACGGCTGTGGATCCCTTCGAAATCAGAAGACCTCGTCTAGAACTTCACATTCGTCCACTCGTGCGATCGCAGTGTTTACGATTTGTTCGATCTCCCCGGCAAGCTCTTGGGGCGAGTCACGGAGATGTTCGTATGTAGCAAGGACTTGTCCGCCAATCGAAGGAAGCCGTGACCGGCAGCTATCGCACCTCGGCCAATAGAACTTCTCCATCACTTTCCCGGCATCTGCCAGCGCGAAAAGTTCCGAAATCCGATCCGCACCTCCGCGGCGAGGGACATCCTGCAACGCTTCTCGCTCCACAATCCCTCCAAAGTTGAGAGGGGCTTCCGCGACTGGAATGACTGCCGGGCGGCCATCCAAGTCTCCCCGCGACTTTATGTGCTCGAAGTCGACCACGATATTGCGGGGGCCTCCGGCGGTTTCGGAATTGAGTTGGATATTCAGGATATAGGCTTCCAGTTCCTCCGAACCACAAACTTGGACCGCAAACTCGCGGAGGGAGTTCTTGTGCTCCCTGTCGTCTGCACGAAAGAACATTTGCATCGTTCCGTCCTCATTGTAGCGGGTAGCGCCCCGCTCACTCACGCTATAAAGGGGATGTGAAAGCAAGGACAGGCCGAAGGTCCTCAGCGTGTATTCCATATCCAGCATCCTTGTGATGTTCTCATCCGTTCCGTGAACGAGATCGCAGCGGCTCCGGAAGCTTGCTTCCCTCACCATGATCACCGCCGGAGCCATGCGGTTCTCACGGAAGATTTCAACTGGAATCTCAATCAGCGCATAGACTTTCGCCGGCCGCCAGCCCGAGTGGGGATTACCATAGCTACCCACTCGGTTCGCGATCCGGTCAACCACTCGTGATGCCACATACTCCACAAAGCCGCGGGTGAGATCTTGCAGGCCATCGTGCGTGGGACGATCTTGCAGCCAGAAGGAAGGGGACGCCCCAGAACCCTTCAACTCGAATGTCATATCATCGAAATCCGGAGGACAGAAGTAAGTACACCTCCCCATCAACGGGTGGCGCATCCCGGTAAGTTCAGGATACTCGCCAGGGCTACGCTTCAAGATTTGGAAAGCCGGGTTCTCGATCAGCTGGCGGCTTGTAAGCATCGCCAAATTCGCCCCGAGCCAATGGCGGATCTCCGGCGGCGACATCTTGCCGAAGGCGTTAGGAAAGTCACATTGCAGCGCTTCAACATTGGCACTCAACACCCGTGCATTGCCCAAATTCTGAAGCTGGACCGGATAAATCGTCGTCGCTTCATCCCCGGAAAGATTTCGCTGCACCCAGTTCGACATGTTAGAGCAATGCTAGGATATTCCGTCAGGCAAAGGCTTGCAGGATTGGTTTCCCGGCCAGGCAATTGATTTCTCGCTGAGATTGTGCTTCGCCAAGGAGGGCTTACTTGTCCTTAGTCTCCTCTCTTTCCTTGGACAATTTCTCCTTCAACTCGCTACTGTTGATGTTGGCCAGCAGTTTGTCGGACAATCCCGCCGAGGTTCGCTTGTCGGAAAGCATTTTTGAGGCGAGGCCATCGTAGAGCGAATCGCTGGTATGCGCCAAGAGCCAGTCTTCGAGTTGCTTTGGATCCTTCATCAGCCCATCGTAAAGCCCCCCCAAGCCGGGTGCATTGGGCCTGCCGCGGTCCGCTTCGGGGACCATCTTCTGCCACCATGCCAAGGCTTCAGTTGGCTGATTCCGAGCAAGACTGCCAGCGGCCTCACCAAGGATATCGGCCGGGATCTTGTACGATTCCTTTGAACCCATTAGGAAATCGCAGAGGATCTTCGGGTCGCCAGCGCGATTCGACATGAACCCAACCTTCCGGGCGATCACATCGAAATAGGACGCCGGGTTCACTTTGCTTTCTTGACCGCTCTGCTCAAGCTTGTCCAAAGAGGCGTTCAGAAGATCGACGGCCCCGGTCAACCCCAGACTTTCCGTGGCAGACTGCAAGGCAATCTCCAGGAATTCGTCGTTTCTAGCAGGCGAATTCAACGCGTATTCAAATCCTGTCCGAGGATCGTTGCGCGCCATGCCCTTCAACGTCGCCGTTTCGAGGGGCTTTCGCTTGCTCTCATCAAGTGAATCGAGAAACTGAAGGGCGCGGTCGGGATCTTCGAGGGACCAACCTTCAACCACCATGGAAGCTAGAATCGGATTCCCCATCCAATTCTCCACCGCTTCCCGTCCCACCTTCGCCCCGATGCTTTGCATCAACACGGCATATTCCCTAGGGCGTGCGGTGCCTCGCTCGGCACTCTCGTCCTTGAATGCCTGCTCGATATCCTTCCAATTGCTACTGGAGATGTTCTGACACAAGAGCCCAAGCAAGTACCATTTGTTGGCAGCGTTCGGTTCCAGCAAAACCTCCCGAGTCAACTGTTTGACCTCTGCTCCCTGAAGTTGCTTTATCCTGTGAATTCGCTCTTCCAAGTTCTCCATGTCGCCCTTTCTCTCCTTCGAGGTTGGGCGGACTGAGCCCTTGGTGGGGCCCTTCGACTCCGCTTGATCTGCTGACCGCACAGGAGGATCCATAGTCCATCTGCCCAGAGAGAATCCGGAAGCGAGCAAGACCAGAACGAAGAGCGGCCTTGTGAGCGACTTGCTAAGTTTCATGGAGTAGAACGGGAGAAGTTTCCATATCAAGCCCCTCCAAAACTTCCGCATTCCAGGCCTGACTGCAGTCCTCGTGGTACTTCAGGTTCACCCCGCCGTTGATGTCAGATTCGAGGGGAGCCTGCCCGATGGCGTTGGGAAATACGGCGTAGCAAGCATGCTCGCGCTGAAAATCGAGCATGCGGACGTCCGTTGGCTGAGGATGCTTCCGGTAATTTACGTTGCGTGGAGAAAGGAGTCGCAACAAATCCGGGATACACTCGCAGCGCACTCCGAAAGCGTGGGTATCCAAGGCCGCGGCTACCTTTACCAAAGAATTTGAGACAGGAACCGGGGCCTCGGTGTGTAGGCATCCGAAATAAAGGATTTTCCAATCCTCGGGCAGATTGTCCAATTCCAAGGTGCCTAGCCGATCGGAATTGATGACCAGATCGTCCTCGAAGACCAAGACATTTGATCTCAGCTGCCATGCGTGGCGGAGCAAAGTCCTGAGGGTGATCGCATGGCTCGCATGCCGCGCGGTTGGATAACCAACGTGCGTCCTCAGATCCTCAAACCGAATTGAAGCCCATCTCGCGACGTCAAGGCCATTGATGTCGAACTCCTCGTAAGTGGAAAACCGCCGCTCAGGGCGATCACCGCGATTCATGAAGGCTCGGAAAGGAAAGAGTGAATTGATTGAAGGCATGCTCCTCTGAGTTTAGGGATCTAACATATCCACAATCAGTCCCGTGGGATCACAGTAGAACGTGGAAGCGAAGAGACCGAAGGTGAATCTAACTTTCTCCGCCAGGCTTCCGCCCAGGCAATGGACGAGGGCAGCCTTCGAATACTCGACATATCGCGTGTGCAAATACATGGGGAAAAGAAGTTCGCCCCGCTCGAAAGGCCATTTGCTGTATTGCTTGTTCTTCAAGAGGAAGTTCCAACTTCCCTGATCACTGCAGCAGCGCGGCTGCGGAGGCTCGGAACGGTCGATTTGCTCCCAATCTTCCATGACCTGATAGTATCGATCGGAGCGCACGGCAATGGTGCCGCTGTTCACTCCCCACCCTGAAAGTGAGGGGAGATCATCCTCTTTGAAAAAGCAGGAGAACTGTGCGCTCGTTGCGTGAAGTCCCCTTTCCGGGGCATATAGAATGTCATGTTTTGAATCGAAAAGGTGGTCGATATTGCGAAGGGCCAAACTATCGGCATCCAAAAACACAACTTTCTCGTAATTCTCGACCCTTACGGGGAAGTGATGGCGAACCAGAAATTTTTGGCGCCAAGCCTCGTGTGCCAGCTCGACGCCGTCCTGCCGATCGGCATCGATAAAGACCTCATAGACCCCCGCTTTCGGGATCATAAAGATCGGCTGGGGGGAATTGCGGAAGATGACAATATCGCCATCAAAATCCGTCCGCAAAAGTGATGATGTTAGGAGCTTGGCGAGAATCCGACAGCCCGAAACACCTTTAAGGTCAAATGCGATGGTATATGCGAGAAAGCGCTTTTTTGGCTTCATAAGCTCAGAATCAAACACCATAACCCGATACAATGCTCAAAGTGGTCTGTCTTGCATGATTGTGAGAAGGAAATGGCCCACCCCTCCGGGCCAGGGCACCTCTAAGCCTCTAAGCCACCGTCCTGCACTCCGAGAGATGCCAGAGAGAGGAATGAAGGAATAGGTGTGTCAGGGGCGCAGGCAGGGGAACTGCAAACGATCGTCGGTCGACTCCTCCTTCGTCCCAACGGAGACTCTGCTTGGCGACCATCCCAAGTCACGAAGAGAGCCTCTAAGGTGCCTGACATCTTTGCTCCTAGCGCATAGCGGCATTTGGCACGCAGCTTCGTGCTTCTGGCTGGTCGTGCCGAAATCCCTTACTTCATCGTGCCTGAGGTGACCGCATACGCGGAGATCGTGAAACCGTGAAATGCCAGCACCGTGGCGGCTGTAACCCCGGAGGTCTTTTTCACAAAGCTCCGCCGGGTGATGGGAGGCCGGGACAATGGCTGGTCTTGCGAAGGAAGTTCTTCTTTGTTCATATCACACCTCGTCTAAGATGGGGCCCAAGTCGGCGTCAACACAAAAGCCCCTGCTATCGTGGAAAAGTTGGCATTGCAATCTGGCGGCAAAGCCAACTTGGGATATGCTTCGGAAGAAGCTTCGGCTGCCCTCAAGCGCCCTTTATTCGAAAGGTTTCAAGGATCTCAAGTGTCCCGCGCTCTCTTCAGGGGATAGTGTTTGGGTTCGGAGCGGAACTCGGAGGCCTGTCTCCCGAAGTCGCGTTGATTCCACCCGTGATGAGCAATTAGGACATTGACAGCGGCAGTCTTTGCTCATAAGCGTGAATCGCAATGAAAGAGAAAAGCGAAGTCCATTTGGAGTCATCAAGTCTGGCTGGGGAAATGGGCAGATCAACTGATCTGGCCTCCTCCACCTCGGGCACGGTCACCAAAGATTCCCCGGCAGCGAAACTTGCCGCGGCCATCGGAGTGCCCCTCGAAAATGCTCCGAAGGCATACTATCCAGGCACGGAGGACTAGTGATCCAAGAGATCTGGCCCAATGGCGTTTGTGTGACTAGCCCGATCGTGTGGGTGCGCTCATTCGCCCCTCCGTGAATCGGGCGGTTAAACGTAATTACCCTTCAGGATTTGCTTTATGATGGGTGTCATTGGGTATCGTGGATCTTTGGGTAGCTCTTCCCCATTTTCAAGCGGATCAGTTTTGCCGCACTGAGATCAATCGGAATGGCGGGTCTTTCCGACTAATGGTAGCGAGTAGTTTGAGCGTGGCCTCTTATGTATTTTAATCGGATCTTCTTGCTCGTTACGGACGCCTGCGATTCCAGATGTACGCTGTGCGACTATTGGCTGACCAAGAATCCGAAGTTCATTGATTCAGACTTCGTGGAAGAGAAGGTTGCCTCCTTCATCAAGGAGAACGGAGTCTCGGTGGTCTGCATTTCAGGAGGAGAGCCAAGCTTGCACCCCGACCTAGGGAAGATTGTGAGATCCGTCCGCAGGGCTGGAGCCACAGCAACCTTGACTACGAGCACCACACGCTTGGAGACTCGCTTCGAGGAGATTAGGGACCTCGTAACCCACTACATGATTTCGTTGGATGGGGCGGATCGGGAAACCTATCGTGGAAGCCGGGGGATCGACTTGTTTGATCATGCTGTGGGTTGGATCCGGCGACTAAGGGTTGAAACCTCGGCTGATTTGGCAATCTCTTGTGTTTTGCAGGCCTGCAATATCGCGAGCATTCGCCTCATCTACGAATTGGCGATCGAGCTACAAGTGAACCGGATTTTCTTCCGCGTTCCCGATTTCAAGCCTCATTCCTTTGGCCGCTCCGGACTTACCCGAAGCAAGACCCTAAAGCAGGTTGAAGTGACGCCCTCGGAAGCGAGCGCCTTGGCGGCAGATTTGGAATGGATCATCAAGGCTGACGAGAAACACAAGCTGCTTGGCCAGTCCTCTGGGAATCTGAGGCGCAAGGCGCAATTCTTCCAATGCGTTTCGGAGAATGCCGACTATGAGGAGGAGGACCAGCTGTGTGATGTTCCGCTTACCAGCCTTGTCATTCATGCGGACGGCACATGTCGGCCTTGTTTCTACCTTCCCCAAGTCCAGCCCTTTAACCGCGCTCCGTTGGAGGGCAGCGCCTTTCTGGACGTGCACAGCCGTATGCTCAATGATAAGGATTTCCGCAAGCAGTGGTGCAATGCGTGCCAACAGTTTGACGGCCACAAGCATCTGATTGAGCGTTTATGAATTCCGTTCTGGTTGCGGCCTTGCCGTGGAATCTCGCCGATATGATGTCGGTTCAGGTGGCAGCCCTGAAGTCGTTTCTCACGTCAAAAGGAATCGATGCCTTGGGACGCCACTACTATTTGGGAACCGACAGATTCTTTTCAGATGAAGAGATCGATCTGATTCATTCTCGCTTCTTGGGTGATCATCTCTATGGAATGCTGCTTTTCCCTGAGTGCTCCGAAGCCATTGGGGCAAGGATTTACGAGAAATCCGGAGGGAAAATGGATCCCCGGAGCTGTTTGGAGCGAATCCGGGCCTTCACGGAATCGGTGGCGGACGACATCGTCGCCCTCGGGCCTGCGCTGGTTGGGTTCACGACCACGCATATGCAGTATTTGGGGTCAATTGCGACGGCTAAAGCCGTCCGGGAGCGCATGCCGGATACCAAGTTCGTATTAGGGGGCCTCGCTCTGCACGGGGAGCCGGCACGCAACACGTTGGCCCTTTTTCCGTGGATCGATTTCATCGTTGTCGGCGAAGGCGAATCAGCTCTGTGGAGACTCAGCCAGCACATCCGTGGGGATAGACCGATTGAGGAAGTTCCCCAAGTGATTTACCAAGTCAACGGCATCATTCAAGAGAACCCCTCGATAGAGTCGATTGGCGACATCGATGACCTGCCTTTTCCTGATTACTCCGACTATTTTGTTCAGCTCAAGGCCCGCAGCAGGAGTATTACTCCCCGGGCCACAGTGGAGATGGTCCGCGGGTGCCGCTGGGGCCGATGCAGCTTCTGCATCGAGGGCTTGCCGACCCGGGGGGGATTTCGCACGAAAACTCCGACGCGAGTGGTTAAGGAGATCCAACGATACGTGGAAGATTACCAGATCCTCGATTTTGTGACCTCCGATCCGGACGTGGCCTTCAACGCGCCGATCTTTGAGGAAATCAGCAACTTGGGCTACGATTTGAGCTTCATGGTGGAACTCTCCGGTTTAGTGCGCGTTCCCCAATTCGATGTAATGATTGCGGCTGGCGTTCAGACGGTTCAAATCGGGATAGAGTCGTTTAGTCCCGGTTTGCTGAAGTCCTTCAACAAAGGGGTGAGCTTGGCAAAATATGTGGAGCTTCTACGCTACTGTGCCGAGCGCGGAATCAAGCTGGTTTACAACAATATTTACCGCTCTCCCTTTGAGGTTCAGCAGAATCTGGAAGAATCCGTAGAGAATATGCGACGATTGATGTATTTCCAGCCGCCCCGGCTATCGGAGTTCCGGGTTTCCGTTGGCAGCGCGATTATGAACGACTACCAGAAGTACGGGATCAAGCGCCTGCTTCCTTCCGACGAGGTGATCGGCTATCCTGACGAAATTGCCGCCCGGGTTGGCATGCTGATTTCATTCAATGCCGGTTTCGGTTTTGAGCGCGCCGATGGTGTGCAGGATCCTGATCACGGCCCCTATTTGGAGCTCCTGGAGGAGTGGCGGAGCATGTGGCTCTTGAAGCCGAGGAGGCGGGCTCGCCGTGGGTTGAATTTCGTAAGGATCGACCACCAGATCGGGAATGAATGTTACCAGGTCGAGATTTCGAATGCGTTGGAAATCAGCTTGTTTGAGTTTTGCCAGAAGTTGCGGAGCCGCCGTGAGCTTCGCTCGAAGTTCTCTGATGTCGCACCTGAAGAACTCGATGCGGCGATCGAGCGACTCTGGGATCGGCATCTGTTGTTCCGGACCGCCGAAGAATGTATTGCGCTTGTTTCACTCTCATCGAGCAGAGAGTCTTTTTCCCAGATCGCAGAGTCGACCCTAAGCGAGGCGAACTGAAGATCGCGAGAAAGACCCTTTTTCTATGTACGTCAATCAGTTAGAGAAGCCGTTTCTTGAGGAGCTCGAAGCGCGCGGACTTTTGAAGCAGAGGACGGCGGAACTCGTAGAGCCGGATTTTTCCGCGGCCGAGCGTCCGACCTTGTACGTGGGATATGATCCATCGGCCACCAGTTTGCATGCGGGAAGCTTGATTCCCATTTTGACGATGGACAGGTTTCGCCGGCGGGGGGGGCAAATCATAATCCTGTTAGGAGGGGCGACGGGTTTGATCGGCGATCCCTCCGGAAAGGATCTGGAGAGAAAGCTGGAAAACGAGGCCAGCGTCCTGAAGCGAATCGGGATGCTCGCCGCACAGCTACAGGGCTTGTTTGCTCGGACCGAAGGCCCGGAGCCAATCGTTGTGAACAACGGCGATTGGTATGGTGGGATGCCGGTCCTCCAGTTTCTGCGGGACATTGGGAAGCACTTTTCGGTGAATCAGATGCTCACCCGTGAATCAGTTCGTTCACGACTGGAAGACCGTGACCACGGGATCTCATTCACCGAGTTCTCCTACCAATTGTTTCAAGGTTACGATTTCCTTCATCTGTTCCAGACTTACGGATGTACGATCCAGATGGGAGCTTCGGACCAGTGGGGGAACATTGTATCCGGAGTGGATTTGGTGCGGCGCGTGGCGGGAAGTACGGTGCATGGGCTTACCCTGCCTCTCCTGACAAACTCGGAGGGAAAGAAATACGGCAAGTCGGAGAAAGGTGCCGTCTGGCTGGATCCTGAGCTGACCTCGCCCTACCTTTTCTATCAGTTCTGGTGGAACTCCACCGATGATGATGCGCCGCGCTTTCTTAGATGGCTAACCGACTACTCCGAGCAAGAAGTAGAGGAACTGGCCAAAGGCAGCCCAGAACTGCGGCTGCCTCAAAAGGCTCTGGCGGACTATCTCACCGCAAGGGTGCACGGTGCAGAACAAGCCGATTTAGCCCGCCGTGTGAGCGCCGTGATTTTCTCCGATGACTTTGGGCAGTTGAGCAATGACGTCGTGGATGTCTTGGCAAGCACCGTGCCGACGGTTCGGGTGTCGGCTGCCGAGCCGTGCTTGATTGCTGAAACACTCGTCCTGCTTAAAGCGTGCAAGTCGAAAAGTGAAGCGCGGCGGCTCATTACCCAAGGAGCGGTGAGCGTCAACGGACAGAAGCTCTCAGCGGCTGAGGAAGAGTTGGCTGGCTACTCGGCCGGACGTGACGCATTGGTGGTGGCGGTGGGGAAATCCCGCAGGTTCTTGGTGCATTTTGACCAATCCACACGCCACTCTTCCTCCAGGTAGTCATCCTCTCCGATCCCGAAACTCCTCAGGATGCATTGCTCGCGTTCTACATCAAGAATGGATGGCTGCCTTTGGCTTCGGAAGGCGACTCAATAGCGCGCTTTGCCTGGCTTGATCTCGTACTGTCCAGAATTCGATCTCTGCTCTTCATGCTGCCTCTCTGTGGTAGTAGCGGAGCAGACCTCCTAGCCGTTCCCGACAGTTCAGTTCTCCCGCCCCACCGGGAACGAAGCTTGCCTCGATGAGCTTGTTCTCCAGGCCTTGGTGATTCCGTTCGTCGTGGTAGTGGGAGCAGAATTCCTCAACCGCCCGCCGGAGCGATCGCTCTCCCACGAGAATCAGATGGTCGAGGCACTCGGCTTTGATCGTCCGCACGAACCTTTCAGCGAATGCATTCAGGTTGGGCGACCTGGCTGGAAGACGGATCGACTCCACGCCCGCACACTTGAGGATCGATACGAACTCCCGGGTAAACACGGTCGCACGATCATGGATCAGGAATCTGCACTCCAGCAGGAACCCCTCTTGGCAATCGGTCAGATTCCGGCCGACTTGGCATCCACCTTCCGTCAGGCTCCGGGACGATTCCTGCTACGTGGACGCTTCGAGTCGCAAGGCGGATCACGAAGAACACGTGATAGCGGGTGAGACGCCCCCAAGACCACAGCTCCACGGTGAAGAAGTCAGCAGCGCCAAGGACCTCCCAATGGACGCTCAGGAACTCTGCTCAGCTAGTCCCCTTCCCTCGTTCCGGTGCTGGCTCTACCCCTGCTTTCTTTATGATGCCTGCAATGGTGCCACGGTCGAGGTCGTGGCCGAGGTTTGCCAGGGCACCTTGGATCCGGGTATAGCCCCAGCCCCGATTCTCTTCAGCCATCCTCAGGACCAAGGCTTGTAGATAGTCAGCTGTCGGAGGACGACCAACCTGCCGACGCTCACCACTCGAATCGTACTTTGCCGCGATCAGCTTCCGATGCCAGGCCAAGAGGGTCTGCGGCGAAACGATCGCGGCAATCTCTATGAGCCCGCTCAAGCCAATGCGCTTCGCCTTCTGGGCCAGCCTCATCGCTAAACCTCAGGCGCCTCTTGCCCTGCAACTTCCTGAGCACACGAACCTCCTCTTGGAGGTATTCGATGACGTCCTGCTGCTGTCGGTTGATCCAACCAGCCAAGCCAACCAGGATGAGAGTTCCGATCCCCATCGCAAAAGCTTGGCAGAGCGACAGCCGTTGCACAGCTCAGAAGCGAGCTGGCATTAGCCGGCTTCAGACCATTGAAATTCAGGCCGTTCCGGAGCAGTCGAGTTTCTGGACACTACGCGGCGAATGCTCTTCTTTCGGGCTTTACTGTAACCCGACGGATTGAGACGGCCTTTAATCTCGCAGGGACAATCAATTGTATTTACGACGCTCTGGCTAGATTTAATGCCATTCAGGACAGGCACCTTGACATGATGACTTCTGTTAGAGTCTACAATCGTTTAAAAGGCATTAGAAGGGATCTGCCGTCACTACATCCCAGTTGAAAAGTTGCATCGTAGGGCCGGGGATTGGGCATCCCATGACTGCGTCTAGAGAGTCCGGGAGATCGGGTTTCCCTTGAGGATTTGGCAAAAGCGAAAAATACAGAATCTCTTCGTGATATTCAGGCCCCACCATCCAATGGTGTCTTACCTTGATTCTTATTTTATAAGTAGGGTGGATATTTCGATAGTAGAGAGTTCGGGTGTTATGCGGCCCGCATGCGCCGCCATATACCGGAACGATGTAGTGAATGAGTTGGTTTTCAGTTGAATTCGGATTCATAATTCAGCAAGGAAACAAGGAGATGGCTGGCGTTGAAGGCCGTGCCTACGCCTCGAGATGTTTCGCAACCGTATCCTCAAATTTCGGCCCTACTATAAATGCAAGGTCTTCGGCTACCGAAGCGAAGCGACCCGCGTAAACTTCGACGTTCAACGGTTCACGGTTTTTATAGTTAATGTGAATGCGATGGGTGAGAATACCGAGCGGAAGCCCTTCGGGGGTGAAGCTCTTCGAGTAGAAGAGTTGATTAATCAGCTCGATGGACGAGCTCCCTGATTGTTCCTTGCTTTTTCCTTCTAGCAAGCTGGTTACTTCTACGCTTGCGATGTCCGCCGGCTCCCTCTCTTCACCGATTCCTGTCATTTCCAAGTTCGTGTTTCGGACCAAGCTTTCGTGAAGGTACTGAATCTCCACTTGTTGCGTATTTGCGAAGGGGCGCTGACGAATCCACGCCCTTCCTTTTTCAAACGTAACTGTAGTTCTGGAAACCGAGATTAGCCCAGTGAAAGCGAACACCTCCCGTCTGGTGCAATCGGCCAGCTCTTTCAAGAACCGAACGCCTATGTAGCCGTCTCCAACACCGCAACCTTCGAGCATAAGCCCCCCGGACCACTCCACATCGTCAGCAGGGATTCTTGGTTGGCCATTCGGATCCCACTTGGAGATGCGTTGCATGCGATCAAACCAGTACAGCGCATTATAGTATTGGAGTGTACCCTTCGTCGTGATTGCCGTTTGGCCGTCACCGACCTCAAAAATACCGCTTGCTCCGTGACCGAGGAGGTGGATGAAGCGTGGTTGTCCCTTTGCGTTCCAATCAAACAATTGGCCGACTTCGTCAGAGCTTCCATGACTGAGTTTTGCGTTGCGGATAGAGCGCAGCCACTGAAGGGCTCCGTTGTCAGGACCGCTCGAGCAGGAGCGGTGATGGGGCGGAGCCTCGGTGATCTCGACCCCATTTCGACCGACGTCGAATGGCTTGCGGTGCTCTATCGGCGATTCCTCAAAAAACGCACTATGTGATAGCATGGCTCTCATATTCCCGAAGAGGGGTTAGATAAGGGGTCGAAGTCACGGGGAATTCCGTGGGAAATAGTAGGCTGCTACCCGCTAGGTCGTGACACGTCAAGTATCGTCTATTACATGTTGTCCTCCGGGCTGCATCGCAGATAAAGTGAACTGTACGCGACCAACCATAGGCGTTGGACGTGCCAACCCTTGAGAAAAACGAAATCGGAACTGCTTTTCGACGATTGAACGCCCATGTTTCGGCCGGACTTCTCCGGCTTCGGACGAACCGAGCTTTCGCGCTGGATTCGGTTTCCGCCAGCACCCCGAGGCCTGTTGTTTCGAGCAAGGACCTCCTACTCTAACCAAAAACTCCAACGCCGAGCCCTACACGGAGCGCTGTCCCGGTTCACCCTTTGCCTTGGGCGGGCTGCAGATCGACTTTGTTGAGGAGTGCGACCTATTCGACTATGGCGGCACGACTAGGTTCCTCGGGCCGGCTGAACAAAAGCAAAGTTTCCTGCCGCCCGTCTCCCCAAAGCAATCCACTGCGGCTAAGGCTTCGCTCGGAGGAGACACCGCTAAAAAGCAGGCAACCGACTTACTTTCCGTCTACTATGGCAATCCGGTCCGTTGCGGATTCTAGGGCGATGGCAGACGTGAAGTCACACGTCCGATCTTTCCACCTCGTCGTCGCGCTCGTCAGACAAACGAAATGCCTGGGTAGTTGAAACTTCGATGGCCTACTAGCATCGCTGGCAAACCGAAGATGAACAGGTCTGGAGAAGGTCGTCTATCGGGTCCGCGCTTCTTCAATAAGCAGTCGCGCAAAAGTCTCAGCATGTGGCTTGGGGCGCAATGCGGGAAGGCCGATCAGGACCGGGGCACCCGGTAACTTCGGAGCAAACGGCTTCATCACGAGTGTCCGGGGCATCATGCCCGAAATTCCCTCGGCGAAGATGGCCGCAGCATTGCGCGCTTCCAAATCTTCGAAAAGGGTGCAAACGCCGTCGCTCACCAATGAAATGAAGCGCAGTGAAACCCCGAAGGGCTTGAACATGCTTCGCACGGTCGGCACATACTCTGGAAAATTGTCCTTCGCCAGGCCGACCAAGGGCAGTTGATGCATCCGGGCTACCGGTATCCGCTTTAGCTTCGCAAGCGGATGCCTCTCCGAAAGGACCAGCACCAGTCCCAAGCGGCGCAGTTCGCTGAATTGGAAGCCCGGGATTCCTTTTGCAACCGAAACCCCCGGAGTTACGACGAGGTCGAGTCTGCCCTCGGAAGCCAGCTCATTGATTTCCCGCGATGACAGATCCGCCAACTCGATCCGCACGCCCGGTACGGCCGATTGAAACCTCGCCAACGCCGCGGACATGATGCCAGTCGTCATCGAAGGAGCGTAGCCCACCCGGAGAATCTCCTTCCCTGCCTGGCCCCGCACGCGGCGAACCGCATCATCTGCGCGAGCAAGCACCTCGCGCGCTTCCTCATAAAACAGCTCGCCAGCTTCCGTAAGCTTCAGCGAATTGGTTCCTCGCACGAGAAGGGGCACACCCAATTGTTCTTCCAGGTCCCTCACCTGCCTGCTGAGCGGTGGCTGGGTGATGTTCAGAATCACCGCCGCGCGATTAAACGAGCCATGAGAGGCAACAGCGACGAAATAACGGAGATGGCGGAGTTCCATGGGCCACCGGGTAGCCCAACCTAGAAGGATGAGCAAGCCAAGTAACTAAGCATTGGGCCGCTTGCGTCGCCTTTGTTAGCGTAGCCATGTTTCGCGGAAGTATCCAACGGGCCTTACCCACCGGCTTCCCGCAGCAAATAAATCGCAGTCCCTCCACCAAGAAATAAACGCCAGCATGAGTAAGCATAAAAATCCCTCCGCTACCTCTACCCTCTCCAATAACAAGATGACGGCCTTGGACCACTTCCCTGTCGGATTGGAAATGGATGTCGTCTATCCTACCTACAAGGCCAGCATGAAGCTACTTTCAACCCGAGAGCTGAGGCTCGAGATCAAGGAAGGTTCCGATGCCACCGTTGAGAAGGTAGAAATTCAAGTGGTTCCGCTTGGCAACAGCCTGTTCGCCGTGAGTTGGCAGCAACGCGACGGTGCGACGGTGGCTGAGGTCCACGACTATGACCGGCAGGTTGTCCATTCGCACGTTACCAGAAATTCGGGAGAATTCACCAGAATGACCGGGACCATCGAGATCACTCGACCCGCCGACCGAGGCCTCAATGATCAACCCCAGCGGAACAAGGCCCTGGTGCTCGATTCGATGCTATCGCTCTTCCAGCAACACGACTCATCAGCCGTGGAGCGGCTTCTCTCGCCTGATTATATCCAGCACAATCCCCACGTCCCCCAGGGACGTGACGCGCTTCAAAAGGTTGTGGAAGGCCTGTCCGCGGAAGTATCTTACGAGCCCGGTATGATGATCGCCGAAGGCAACCTGGTGGCAATTCACGGTCGTCTCCATGGCTGGGGTCCAGAACCGCAGGTGGTTGTCGACATCTTCCGGGTCGAGAATGGCAAGATTGCAGAACACTGGGACGTCCTCCAAACCGACGTTTCCGCTGCCAACTCGAAAAGCGGAGTCGCCATG
The DNA here is from genome assembly GCF_038066715.1 of Luteolibacter sp. Y139. NCBI lineage: Bacteria > Pseudomonadati > Verrucomicrobiota > Verrucomicrobiia > Verrucomicrobiales > Verrucomicrobiaceae > Neoluteolibacter > Neoluteolibacter soli. The sequence continues at coordinate 22,608 of NZ_JBBUKT010000017.1, forward strand.
TTTGATCCCGGGGAAGGAAAGTGATGGCCTGATCCGGGTTGAAATCTTGTTGGGCAAGTTGGCGCTTCTTCGCCAACTTGCCCCTCTACGGTTCGCGAGGCCAAATCGCTGCAATGATCCTTTAATGCTTTCCTAAGTCGCACATGCAAATCGGCATCGACAGCTTCGTCATCAACACGCCTGACGCGATCACAGGCCAGGTAATCAGCACCGCGGAGCGCATCAGGAACGTGCTTGAGGAAATCGAATGCGCCGACCGGGCGGGCCTCGATGTTTTCGGAATCGGCGAGCACCATCGGGCTGACTTCGCCGACTCAGCTCCTGCCATCATTCTCGCCGCAGCCGCAGCCAGGACAAACCGCATCCGCCTGACAAGTGCGGTGACCGTTCTTAGCGCCGACGATCCAGTCCGGGTCTTTCAGGACTTCGCAACGCTTGATCTGATCTCCGGAGGACGCGCCGAGATTGTCGCCGGCAGGGGGTCCTTCGCGGATGCCTACCCCTTGTTTGGCTATTCCCTCGAGGACTACGATTCACTTTTCACGGAGAAGCTGGATCTGCTTCTCAGGATCCGCGACAACACCGAAGTCCGCTGGTCGGGGAAGCACCGCGCACCGCTCACCGGGCAAGGAGTCTATCCACGGCCCGTCCAGGCCTCTCTACCCATCTGGCTCGGTGTCGGCGGCACGCCGGCTTCATTCATTCGCGCCGGCACTCTCGGACTTCCCTTGATGGTCGCCATCATCGGTGGGGAGCCCGCACGCTTCCGCCCCTTGATTGACCTCTATCGAGAGGCGGGCAGAAAGGCGGGCCACCCTCCTGAACAGCTCATTGTGGGCATTCATGCCATCGGCTACGTGGCCGGGACGATGCAACAAGCGGTCGAGGATCTGGCTCCGGGATACATGCACACCTTCAACGAAGTCGGCAAGGAACGCGGGTGGCCACCCACCACCATGGCCCACTTCAAGGCCGGCGTTTCCCCGCAAGGAGCACTTCTCGTGGGCGATCCGGAACACGTCGCGCGGAAGATCGCCTCTTATGATGAGAAGCTCGGCGGGATCTCGCGCATCACCTTCCAGATGAGCGCGGCCAGCCTTCCTCATGAGCGGCTGCTGGAGTCGATCCAGCTCATCGGAACGAAGGTGGTGCCGGTTTTCAAATAGCAGAGGCACCATCGGATCGAAGGGGACCAAATTGCCGCGATCAATAAACTTCCTTTTGGAGGCGCATCACGTCTCACTGTGCGGCGATCAGAACCTCAAGTTCAGAGCGGTCTGCAAATAATCAACGTTCTTGCCGCCCGCGGCAATCAGCGACGGCCCCGCCTCGTGATGGGTGAAACTGAGCGCCAGTTGGGTAGATTCGCATGCATCCCAAGTGACCGCCGCATTGAATGCAGTTCCCAGGTATTTGTCCACGCCGGGGGACGGCTTGCCGATCGGCCGGAGAGGGGGCGCGTAGATGGCATCGTCATCGCTGAACCTCCACTGGAAGTTCACACCCAGGGTGACGCCCACATCGGCACGGGGTTGCAGCATGATCTGCGGGTTGAGATTGTAGAGATTGGAAGGTGAAATGAAGCCGCCCTGGTTGAAGTAGTTGTTTGCCTGAAACAACGGATGGAGCGTGTTCAAGGCGCCCTTGTCATCGCCTCCGGAAATGGCGTCCGCCCGCAGCATCAGCGTCGGTTTCATGGGCGCGTCCAGCACCCGCCCGACTCCCAGGCTCAACGCCCCCGCCAGGATGTCGCGCTCCCCGGCGTGTCCGAACTGCAGGGTTGTCTCCGTGTTGCAGATCCACGGGCAGGTGTCGTCCCACCATCGCACCCCGACAGTGTGCCGCAACTCCCGCCCGCCCGGAACGAATACGGATTCCTTGTCGCTCAGGCCGATGTAATACAGGTCATAGTGGCTTTCTTGCTGCCATGGCGAGGGCAGGACCGCGTAAATGCTCCAGAAGAACGTCTGGTCCGGGTGCGACCTGTTGTCGAACAATCCCGGTGTTGTCGTTACCGGAGCCGCGACGAAAGCATCAATCCTGAACTGCTCCGGGCGCTCCCACGAGAGCAAGAAAGCGTCATGGGCCAGCCTCTGGTTGGCGCCTTCTCGCGTCGAAAGCAGCCTCGCCGATCCGTATCGCAGCGTCTGCCTTCCGGCTTTGATCAGCAGGGAATCTCCCTCTCCCGTGACAAATCTTCCCTGTGCGAAAAGCTGCAGGAAATCTCCTCCGTCCTGATCCGGTGGTCCGAGCTTCGATTGCCTTCCCCACATGTCCCCCCAGGTCAATTCGCTGCCAATCTTGAAAGTGTTTCCGTATTCCAGCTCCATCAGTGCCTGCACCCGTTGATGCACCCAGCTGTCATCCCCCTCGCCGGTGATGTCGAAGTAGAGATTGTGATAGCTCTCGACCACGGTACGCGCGTTGCCGTCGATGGAAAACTCCCACCCATCCCCCACGACGCCCGCGCTTGCCGGCGGCATGATGAGGATGAAGACGCAGAAGGAGGAAAAGGTGGGCCGCATGGCAGGAGGTCCGGGGTCGGATTTCGTTTTCGGTATGCGGTCCGCTCACATTTCAGGGATTCCGGATCGCGCTCCTTCACCGGAGAGTAAGCTGGCAGCGTATCGGCACCGGACAGGACGGCTAATGCTTTGTTAGTTGGCCTACCCATCCTTCCGGGACAGGCGACATCCCTCCCCACCTCAAAGGTTGAGCAACCCAACCAACAAAGTCTTACCTGTTTCCTGGCGTGCTCGGCATCCTGCACAGGTGCACCGGGATCATGAAAAGATCCCGCCGCACCATCTGGATCGAGTAACCAAATCAAAACCTACCCACCTGAAAGGAACCACCATCATGAGTGACAACAAGACCGGCCTCAAAGCCCTCCTCCGTCCTGAAGACAGCATTGTCGTACTGATCGACCACCAACCTTTTCAATTCGCGAACCTCAACAGCCATGAGCCGACGATGATCGTGAACAACGTCATCGGTCTTGCCAAAGGCGCGAAGGCTTTCGAGGTGCCTACCATCCTGACCACCGTGCTCGAAGAGCGTGGCGGCTATATCATCAAGGGCCTCCAGGACGTCTTCCCCGATCAAAAGCCGATCAACCGTACTTGGGTCAACACTTGGGAAGATACAAACGTCACCGATGTGGTGAAGAAGAGCGGAAGAAAGCAGTTGATTCTAGCCGCGCTGTGGACAGAGGTCTGCCTCGCAATGCCCGCGATCCACGCTCTGGGCGAGGGCTACGACGTCTTTGTGGTCACCGACGCCTCAGGCGGCGCGAGCAAGGAGTCGCACGACATGGCCGTGCGCCGTCTGGTGCAAGCTGGCGCCGTGCCGATCACCTGGCTAGCAGTGCTGTCCGAATGGCAGCGTGACTGGGCGCGCGAGAAAACAGCGGGCCTGCTTGCCGGTGTCCTCGCGGAACATGGCGGTGGCACCGGAGTCGCCTTCGCATGGGAATTGCAACTCCTCGCGAGCGGCCAAAAGGCGTCGAAATGAGTTTCGGGGCCCATATAGCTACCAACCCGCTTGATAGCCCGGCGGCCGTGATGCTCTGACAACGAAAATACTAGTCCGCGTCGTGTTCGTTGAAACCGGCGCGGACTACCCCATTAGGATCCCAAGCCCTCGTTCAGTGGCACGCGTGCGCACCCATCAATCACATCGAAATCAGAAGGAAAAAATCAATGAGCCACTTCACAACGGACGACGGAACCCGTCTCTTCTACAAGGACTGGGGTTCGGGCCAACCGATTCTTTTCTCCCACGGCTGGCCTCTGTCATCCGACGCATGGGATCAGCAAATGTTGTTCTTCGGACAAAGCGGCTTCCGCGTGATCGCGCATGACCGCCGCAGTCATGGCCGCTCGGATCAGACGTGGGAGGGCAACAACATGGACCGATATGCAGACGATCTAGCGGAACTTATCGAATCGTTGGATCTGCGCGATTTGATTCTAATCGGTCATTCGACAGGCGGCGGCGAGGTAGCGCGTTACATCGGACGTCATGGCACCGCGCGCGTCGCGAAGGTTGTCCTCGTGGGCGCCGTTCCCCCGCTGATGGTGCAGACGAATGCCAACCCGCATGGCACCCCGCTTTCCGCATTCGACGGCATCCGCGAGAATACGGCGAAGAACCGTTCCCAATTCTTCTACGACCTGACCATTCCCTTCTATGGCTTCAATCGCGATCCCGCTCGAACCAACGAGGGCCTCCGCGAGAACTTCCGCCGGATCGGCCTGCAGGGCGGCATCAAAGGTCAATACGACTGCGTCCACGAATTTTCGGAGATCGACTATTCCGAAGATCTTAGACGGATCGATCGCCCCACCCTGATCATTCACGGGGATGATGACCAGATCGTCCCGATCGAGGCTTCCGCTCATCTTGCCGTCAAACTCCTGCCTGATGCGACTCTGAACGTCTATGCCGGCGGATCACATGGTCTCGCGGAGGTGAATGCGGACCGCTTCAACGCCGGCGTTCTGGAATTCATCAGTTCCTGATCACCCCTCGAACGAGTGAAAGCGGTTGTCCCGTCGCATCCCCATCAGAAACAGAAGCGAAAACAAGCCAATGAACGATTCAGAAAAGCCAGACCCCACCGACTACGATGGTTTGATGCAGGCAAACCTAGTCCGCGTTTTCGGCGAACGCGACCCGGACAAGCGCCTCAAGGCAATCCATGACCTCTACACCGAAGACGCTGTTCTCAACGAGCCTCATGCATCCGCAACAGGACATACGGCGATCCACGACGCCGTGACTTCGCTGCTGGCAGGAGTGCTGCCGGAGTTCGACTTCCGTGCACTAGATGCTGCCATGGGCCATCACCAAGTCGGCCGCCTGAGATGGAGGCTGGGCCCTGCCGAAGGTCCTGCGGCGATCACAGGCATGGACATCGCTCATTTTGAGGGGAACCGGATCCATTCGCTCTTCGTTTTCCTCGAGCCTGGGAACGGATGAAACTCTACCGGAAATCCTGATTGAAATGTCCAGCCAACCAACAAACCCGGCGCCGTTGCGCATTGGATATTGTTTGTCGCTAACGGGCCCGGTCGCTGACAACAGCCGGTCGGCCCAACTCGCCCATGAGATCTGGCGCAATGACATCAACCGCAGGGGCGGCCTCCTCGGTCGGCCGGTCGAATTCGTCTGCTATGACGACCGCGCCGACCCAACGCTGGTTTCCGGTCTCTATGAGCGGTTGATGGATGAGGACAAGGTCGATCTTGTGATCGGCGGGTACGGCACTGGAACGCTGGCGCCCGCCATGCCGCTCATCGTCGCGCGAAATCGATTTTTCGTCGGATTGATGGGACTGGGGGTCAATGGCGTTAGCAACCATTCCGGCTATTTCGCGATGATTCCCACCGGTCCACATCCGGATAGTGCCCTGACCGAGGGGTTCTTCGAACTGGCTTCCTCTCAGACTCCCAGGCCAACGACAGTGGCCTTGATTTCGGCCGATGCCGAGTTCTCGCGCAATCCGATCATCGGAGCCCGGCACAATGCCAGGACGCATGGATTCGACGTGGTTCTGGAGCGAAATTATCCGCTTTCCACCACCGATTTCGCGCCACTGCTCAACGAGATAGAGGAAGTCGTCCCCGATCTACTGTTCATCTGTTCGTATCTCTCCGATTCGATCGGCCTCGTACGCGCGATCAATGCCTGGGAATACACGCCCAAGATGGTCGGCGCTTCCATGATCGGCCCGCAGAGCGCGTCCGTAAAGGCAACCCTGGGTCCCCTGCTCAACGGCGTGGTTAACTACGAGTATTGGTTGCCGGTGCCCAAGATGATGTTTCCGGGAGTCGCGGATTTCATTGAGGAATACCAATCCCAGGCGGCCTCATCCGGAGCTGATCCACTCGGCTTTTACATGGCCCCTCAGGCCTATGCGCAATTGCAGGTGCTGGAACAAGCCGTGACAGCGACCGGCAGCCTCGATGACGCCGCATTGATCGCCTATAGCCGGAACGCCATCTTTGAAACCGTGGTGGGTGAAGTGAAATTTGGTGAGAACGGCGAGTGGGCGCATCCTCGGGTTCTCCAAGTTCAGTTCCAGAACATCGCGCGCTACGATTTGAACGAGTTCAAGATGCCCGGCAAACAAGTTGTCGTAGCTCCGGATGAGTTTGCTTCGGGAAATCTGATCTACCCTTACGCCCGGGCCAAATTACCATCCTAGCCTCCCCATCTCCGGCCACTCCGCCATGACAATCGATCCTTCCTTGGTCAGCGCCTTGTCCGCAGTCATGGGTTCGCTCGCCGGCGCCTCCGCCTCGATATTCACCACCTGGATGACGCAACGGAACCAGAACCACCGTGAGCGCTCGCAATTGGAGTTGAGGCGCAGGGAGGTGCTCTACGGCGAGTTTATCGCAGAAGGATTCAAACTGACAGCTGATGCGACCGAACATTCGCTGGATCACCCGGAAACGCTGGTGAATCTCTATACGATTCTTGGGAGGATCCGGCTGGTCTCCTCCGACGCGATCGTCAATTCTGCGGAAGAATTCTGTAGGCTTCTGATCGACAGATATATGGACAAGAATATCCCGATCGAGGAAATTCCGGCCATGATTCGAGACTCGGATCATCCGCTTCGCGGTTTCGCTTCGGAGTGCCGTGCCGAGTTAGACCGATATACGACTTGATGGAGTCGTGCTGGCCTCAGACAGCTATTTCGGGAAGGGTGCTGCGTTCGCCCTCTCATGACCAAGCGCATGCTCGGCAACGCTGCCGTCTGATCATTCTCCAAGCCCTGGGTTATTCTTCCAAAAGGATACGGCTGACTTCGCGAATCGCATCCGGGTTGCCCAGGACGCTATGACCGGAGCGAACCACTTTTTCCGAGCGAGCGCCTGGCAGATGACTGCTCCAATAGGGAACCACCCCGTCTGATCCTTCCTGCATAGGCCCGGGGCTCTCTTGGGCAATGATGCTGTGGAAAGGAATGTGGATCGGCCGTCTTGAAAGTGCGATCAGTGCCGGTGCCTTCGGGGAAAGCGTCCGGATCGATGAGAACCGGCCCCCACCGTAGAATGTAGCGGCCTCGGGCCTCATTCGCTTGCTGTTGTCAGCCGCCAGGCGACTGATGCGAAATTCTTCCATCGGCGAGAGACGTGTCAGCATATTCCCGATCGCTCCAACAACCGAGGTCGAGACCGGGCTCCCTTGGTGGGGAGCAGCCATGAAAACGACCCTCGCAATCCTGGGATCCCGCTCAAAATGCAAGACGTGGTCGAGATACCGGATCGTCTCCCGATCGCCTGAGAGTTCAGACGCCGGAACCGTGAAGATGCTCGACCAAAGGTCGTCCCCGCTTGAGCTGACCAACGTGTGGGAGATGACGCCGCCCATGCTGTGCCCCAACAGCACGATGTGATGGCAGGCGACGCTGGTCCCCTGTGGATCCAACTTCGCGATGGTTGCGGACAGGCTCGCGCGAAGCGATGCTGCATTTTCCAACACCGGCGTTCCGCTCGGGTAGTGGAATTGCCAGATCTGGTATTTGCTCCGGAACTCCGGGTTTCCTCGAAGACCATCCACCATGGCCGAGAAAGCCAAGGGAGTTGATTGGAGCCCGTGAACCATCAGCAGCGGAATCTTGTCAGGATCGTAGGGATCAAGGAGGTAGATCTTCGGCTTCCTGACGCTGGCCAAGGGCCTCAACATGTCTTTGAAGCCCGATCGCGCGAACTTTTTGCCAAGGAGGCCCATGCGTTCGCCGGCGCCCAGCGGTGCGATTGCAGCTTGATAGCGATGGTTGCCGAGACGGACCATGTCGGATCCGGTAATGATCGAAACCTTCCCACGCCCATCCTCCCTTTCATAGATCGCCGTTCCATTAACGAACAGGCCTTCGGGAGGATAAAGGGATCCCGGCGGCGGCTCATATTTCAGTACTATGGGAACGCCTGCGGCACCGGTTTCCGGGACAGGATGGCTTAACGGCAGGTCAATGCTGGAAATCGCAAGCCCTCCATGAGGTTGCGAAAAATCAACGCCTGCCTCTCCAAGGTCCCGCGTGGCTTGGGCTGACCCGCGGGCTGACAAGGTTTCGCACACCTCCCGCATCGCCGTGTTGTAAGCGGGCAGGCTTTGGGGCAACCGGCGATAAGCGAAATCCAAATTCCGGATCGAGTCCGATAAGGCGACCCGCGGGTGACGGGGCTGCCACGCACACGACGTGACTACCCACAGGGTGAGCGCCGCGGTAATTACCGTGAGCAGGCGTTTCGAATTCGGGATCATTGAAGCAGTTCTCCGGTGAATAAGGCCGTCCATAGGCGTTCGGCGCGTCAGCTACCCGATAGGCCGACCCGGGAGTGATTCGAGACACGAAGAAATCGGGAAACCCCCACATGCTCGGCGCACGGTTTTTACCCGCCAACCCGTCAGGCGAGCGCACCGCCGTCCACTGTAATGGTGGTGCCGGTTATCTGTTTCCCCCCGGGCCCCGCCAGGAAAACCACAGCGGCGGCGATGTCCTCGGGAGTTCCAAATTCGCCCAGCGACATCGCGCTTCTTTGTGCGTCAGCGCCCACACCATTTGCGGGATTTGCATCCGTATCGGTTGAGCCTGGCTGAATAAGATTCACAGTGATCCCGCGAGGCCCAAGTTCACGGGAGAGACCCGCCGTCAGGGAGCGCAGCGCGGACTTTGTTGCGGCGTAGACCGTCACGCCTCCAAAGGGCACGCGTTCACCCAGACCGCTGCCGATGCTGATGATGCGCCCTCCCTTTCCGAGATGTTTGATAGCCGCCTGACTGGCCAGAATCACCCCTTTGAAATTCACATTTAGCAGCACATCAATATCCACCAACGACATTTCCTCGAAGCTGCCCTGTCGCCCGACACCCGCGTTGTTGACCAGGATGTCCAAGCCACCGAGTTCCGAAGCCGCCCGATCCACGGAGGCACGCACCGCTTCGGGATCTGCACTGTTTGCGGCGAAGGCCACCGCATTGCCTCCAGCCGCCGTGATCTCGCGCACCACCTCCGCGGCCCTATCCGCCGATTTTTCATAGGTAATGGCAACGCTGGCGCCTTCAGCCGCCAATGCCTTTGCGATGGCAGCTCCAATTCCCCTGCTTGCTCCCGTGACTAGTGCTCGTTTGCACTTCAATGCGTCCATCGGTCCAGTCTATCGAATCGATCCGACGCAGCCTATTACTTAGTAAATTGGGCCACTCATCCTTCCGAGTGGAGCGAGAGTGTAAGCGTTCCCTTCCAGCCCACATTTCAAGAGCTGAGTTCCTAGGGATGTTCGGGTTTGGGACTTCGTTTCATCCACCCAGCCATCATGCTGCCCATCGCCCCAAAGCGAATCCCTGCGGACACGGGTTAAGCGCCGCCACTAGCATAAACCTCGCCGGAAAAGTCAACGAGCCCACGGCACGCGAGATCGTCACGTGCCCGTCTTCCAAAGGCTGACGCATCACTTCCAAAGTCTGGCGTCGGAACTCCGGAAGCTCATCCAAAAAGAGAATGCCATGATGCGCCAGCGACACCTCACCCGGCCCCGGATTCGTCCCACCACCCAACAAGCCAGCATCGGAGATGGTGTGGTGCGGCGAGCGGAACGGCCGAGTGGTGAGAAAGGCGCGCTTGAGATCGAGATTGCCAGAGATCGAATGGATCTTCGTCGCTTCGATCGCCTCGTCCTCGGTCATGTCCGGCATGATCGTCGCGAGGCGCTTCGCCAACATCGACTTCCCGGTGCCAGGAGGGCCGACCATCAAGAGATTATGCCCACCTGCGACCGCCACCTCCAAGGCCCGCTTCACATGGTGCTGCCCCTTCACCTCATCGAAGTCCACCTCATAGGTCCGGTGGGATTCGAAATAAGCCTTCCGATCAAGACGGAACGGCGCAATCGCCTCCTCGCCATTCAGAAACTTCCACGCCTGATGAAGCGAGGTCACGCCGAAGACATCCACCCCCTCCACGATCGCCGCTTCCGCCATGTTCGCCTCTGGAACGATCAGCTTTAGACGCCCGCGATTCCGTGCCTCCAAGGCGATCGCCAGCACGCCCTTCACCGGCCGCACCGTGCCGTCCAAGCCAAGCTCGCCTACGACCATGAAATCATCCGCCACCAGCTTCACGCCCTCACAAGCCGCCGCCATCGCCAACGCGATCGGCAAGTCAAACGAAGGCCCCTCCTTCTTCAAATCCGCCGGTGCCAGATTCACCGTCTTGGTGCCCAGCCCCAGCGACAGAGCCGAAGCCGCCATCGCCGACAGCACCCGCTGCGACGACTCCCGCACCGCCGCATCCGGCAAGCCGACAATCAGCGTGAGCGGCTTGTCCGAGTCACGGGCATTGACCTCGACCTCCACCTCCAGGGCATCAACTCCCCGGAGGGCGGCGGAATACAGACGGGTAATCATGCGAACACCTTAAAGCTGCTAGGCGTTCGCGGTGGTGACAAGACGAAACGTCGAGGGGATCAAGCGTTCAGGCACGACCCGCACTCCCGCTGATAGCGGGATCGACACGCCCTTCCAGCGCCGCAGCTGCGATCTTCAAACCCCTGTGCCCCAATCGTCCTGATACGAGAAGCCACCCTCATAGGTCGCTTCAATCGACTGATAGGTGAAGGAAACCTCCTCCAAATCTCCAGCGCGGTCCGCGGAGAGATCACGAACATTCGGCTTCCAGCCGCGGACGTTGGAGACGGATGCGTTCTTCAGAATGATGGTGTAGTAGTTCTTGGTAGTGCCGTCCTTCGGATCCTTCCGATAAAACTTCAGCGTCACGTCACAGATCTCGTTGGTCGAGATCATGCTGTAGATACCCGGTGTCGACTTATCGATCGACTTCACGATGGTCAGCGGCTTGTGCTGGCGGCGGCCGGTCGATTGCCCCGTCGCAGGGTCACGCGGCGAGACGATCTCATGCTGGTAGGCAAGCGCTTCGATCGATTCATCGCTGAGCTCGCCCTTGATGACGCCTTGCTTCTTGCCCTTGATGATGACGTGGATGCTATCCGCGGCCTGCGCCGGGCAGAGCGCCAGCACGAGGCCGGCGACGAGAAGAAGAAGTGTTTTCATGATGGGTCCAAGTGTGAGGTTAGGGAGTGGGAGCGATCGAGGCCTTCAGGAAATAAAAGTCGCGGGAAGAGCTCGCGGGGAAGTCACGGGAGAGGGTCACCGGACCATTACCGGGCCCGCCAGTGATATCCTGCGCCACGATTACCGGCTGCAGCGACAGCGCGGGCAGCCTCCAGAGCGAATAGCTGCGCCCCGGCATGGCGGTCCAGCTCAGCCGGACCATGCCCGGGCTGGGAATGCTCGGGTTCACTTTCAACCGGGAACCTCCGCTGAGCGGATTGGTGTCAGCTTCGTATTCTTCCAAGTCGGTGAAGCCATCGAGATCCGAGTCGAGTCTCGCATTGGAGGCCAAAGGATTTAGACTTCTCGAAATCTCCCACGCATCCGGGATTCCGTCATTGTCATCATCGGGATCGGCATTGTTCCCCACCCCATCGCCATCCGTATCCACGGACTCGCCAGGGTCGCTTGGAAACGCGTCAAGGTGATCCGGCACGCCATCCTGATCGTAGTCCGGCGGAGCGCCAGGAGCCACGCCCAGAGGATCGAGCGGGTTTTCGAAAGGGTTCATCCTATTGCTGCGTCCGGCAAAGCGGGCTGACGAGAACTCCTCTCCAGAGGGCCAGAAGTAGTCGTCCGGCACACTCCGCAACGCCGTCGCCTGCGGCACCCCCTCCGTATTCCTCGCGCCGGTGAGTTCGACTTCCCAGCGCACATGCCCGGGCGGCACGAAGTAGCGGTCCAAGGGAGCCGTGGGTATAGCGTAAGCCGGACTGGAAGTAGCCCTCACCGAGATCAAAAGCCCGCCGCTCGTCGGGACGGCATAGCCATCCACGGTGAGACGCTCGCCAGCATGCAGCACGGCGACACCTGATAGAAGAAGACTGGTTAGACACCAGAGCCTGGAGGGAGGCTTCATGTGGATGAAGACTGCCCGGATATCTGTGGCAGCTAGTCAAATCAAGCAACTTCCATTCTTCGGGCTTTCTGCACGGGAAGAAGACCGGCATCTAACCACTTCGGACGAAGAGTCAGCCTCAAGCAGGAGCATTTGAGCAGGACACTCGCTGACCCACACACTCTTTTTGTTAGAGATTCTTCTTCAGCACCCGCGCCAGCTTCGCCGTTGCCAGTCGCAATTCCTTCGGAGCGATCGATCCGAAGCCGAGCTGCAGCCCATTTCTCTTTCGCCACTTGAACGCATAGTTCGACAAGGGCGTCACGTCGATCCCTGCCGCAGCCGCCAGACGCGCGATGTCCCGGTCTTGTTGCCCGTTTGCCAACCAACCAATCGTCTGCAAACCCGTCTCGGTCGGCACCACATCGAGCAGATCTGCTAGATTCGCTGCTGCGGATTCGAGCAATGCTTCATGATGCTGGGCGTAAATCTGCCGCATGCGGCGCAGATGGCGTGAAAAATGCCCTTCCGCAATGAAGTCGCAAAGCACCGCCTGGTTCAGCGTCGGGCCGTGACGATCCACCAGCGAGCGGAGCTGCCGCATCGGTTCCACCAATCGATCCGGCAACACCACGAAGCCCATCCTTAGCGAGGGGAACAGCATCTTGCTGAAGCTTCCGGAGAAGATCACGTTGTCATCCGGCGTCAGGCTTTGCAGCGCCGCGATCGGCCTTCCGGAAAAGCGGAACTCGCTGTCATAGTCATCTTCGAAGATCCACGCGCCACTCTCACGAGCCCACTGGAGCAGCTGCTGCCTCCGCTCCGGCGCCATCACCACGCCCAGCGGAAACTGGTGTGCCGGCGTCACATAGGCGAGTCGAGCATCACCCGCCGCGCGTAGACCCTTCTCCACTCGCAGGCCCCGTGCATCGACGTCCACAGGGATCACCTTGACTCCCCACGACTCCATCACCGTCCCTGCTCCCGGATAACCGGGATCCTCGATCCAAGCTTTATCTCCCGGATCCAATACGATCCGCACCACCAGATCCAATGCCTGCTGTGTGCCCGAAACGATCATGATCCGGTCCGCCGTGCAATGGATGCCGCGGGTACTGCCCAGATGAGCGGCTAGCGCATCCCGCAACGGCGGATAGCCGAGCACGTCGCCACCGATAAGCATCTCCGCGGATGCCCTGCGCAGGCGCCTCGAGCTCAGCCGACTCCATTCATCAATGGGGAAATGCGCAACGCTCGGCTGATTGGCTCGGAATGCCTTCGGCCTGGCATCCGAGAAATCCAGTGGAAACGGTGAGACGGGAAGGTGCCGCAGTCGCTTTGCGCGATGTGAAAGCCCGGGTCGTGATGTTTCCCGCGATTTCTCGGCCGATACCGGAGAACGCTCTCTCGCCGGATCGGGTAGCTCCGGGCTCACCGTTGTTCCCGACCCACGGCGAGTAGTCAGATAGCCCTCGGAGATCAATTGATCAAAGGCCTCCAAGATCGTCCCTCGCGCCATCCCATGCTGCTCGGCAAACACCCTGCTCGGCGGAATGCGCGATCCCGGCAATAGCCGGCCTGTGGAAATGCCCCTCCGGAATTCCCTGCAGATCCACGACACCAGCGTTTCTTCGGCAAGGCGGGGACCAAGCGGGAAATCACTCTGAAAGGGAAAGCGGGCCATCTCGAAGGCACCTTAAAGTGGTACAATCGAAATAGCCATAGTGGCTCTTCAAGCTGGGCCATTTTACTTACACATTCCTGACGTCCGAGGTGATCTCTATGAACGTTGCTCCCCTGAAAATCCCATCTCGTATTGTCCCCATCGTCCTTTGGTTCGCAAGGGTCGCCCTTGCCGCGGGATTCCTTTCCGCTTCGGCGGATCGCTTCGGTCTGTGGGGTGCACCGGGAGCGAAAGGAGTCGCTTGGGGAAATTGGGAAAACTTCGTTGCCTACTCCGCTTCGCTGAATTTCTTCGCGCCCGGTTCCCTTCAGGGAGCGCTGGCCGCGGTCGCCACCGCAGCCGAGATCCTGCTGGGTATCGGGCTACTCGTTCCGCGCCTTACCCCGTATGCGGCTGTCCTCGCAGGATTGCTGCTACTCACCTTCGGCTTGGTAATGACGATCTCCCTCGGAGCAAAGCCACCGCTTGACTACTCCGTCTTCTCTGCCGCCTCGGCCGCGCTCCTTCTCGCCATCGTGGCCCGGAAGGAGCGGAGCACGGAATCATGATTCCATCATCCGATCATCGCATTCCCATGGAAATCCACCACCCCGTCACCGATGCTGAGATCACGGCCTGCTTCGCTACGATTTCAGAACTGCGGCCACACCTGAACTTCGATGAGTTCCTCCCTCAGGTCCGCCGACAGGAGCAGCATGGCTACCGCCTCGTCGCAGTCCGCGAAGGTGGCGCGATCACCTCGGTGGCAGGCTATCGCATCACGGAATTCCTGATCTGGGGAAAATTCCTCTACGTCGACGATCTCGTGACTGCCGCCAGCCATCGAAAGAAAGGACAGGCCGCGGCGTTGCTGTCATGGATCATCGCTCATGCCCGCGAGACAGGCTGCAACAACGTCCAACTCGATAGCGGCTTCACGCTTCATCCAGCTCACCGGCTCTATCATTCCATGGGATTCCATCTCGCTTGCCACCATTTCAAGAACGATCTCCAACCCTCATGAATGCAACCCTGACATCCCCACTGTTAGCGCCGTCTTCAAATGATGCTCCGCTCATTGTTTCCATCGTCACCCATTCGCCCAATGGCCACACGGCGGCCATGGGAAAGGCGGTCGCGCTCGGTGCATCCGCCGTCGAAGGCGTCATCGTGCATGAGCACCGGATCTTGGGCTCGGACATTCACGAAGGACGCTGGCTCAATGAAGCAATCCTCGCCGATCTCGATGCGTCGCACGCCATCATCATCGGCTCGCCCACCTTCATGGGCTGCGTCTCCTCGCAGTTGAAATCCTTCATGGATACCACCAGCGAACGCTACCTCCACCGCCGGTGGGTCGATAAGGTTGGCGCTGCATTCACCGTCTCCGGCCTTCCCGCCGGGGACAAGGGCAACATGCTCGCGACCTGCGCCACCTTTTCCCTCCAGCATGGCATGATCTGGGTGGGCGTCGCTGAATCTCCCGTCTCCGGCCACGGCATCAATCGCCTGGGCTTCTTCACCGGCGCCGCAGGCCAAGCCCTCTTCGAACCTCCGACCGAAACCCCGAATGCCGAAGACCGCCTGACCGCCACATGTCTCGGTAGGCGCGTCGCCGAAGTCGTCGTCAGGCTGTACGGATCAAAATCGCATTAAGCTCGGCGCAGATGGCTAAGGCTACTCCAGCTTCACCCCATAGACGTGGATGTCCCCCAGCATATTGGAACGGAACACGATCATCTTCCCGTCCGGCGTGAAGCTCACATTCGGCTCTAGCTTGTAGTCGTGCTTCGACATGTTCACCAGCTTCTCCGCCCGGAACACGCCGGGCCTGACAAGCCCCGCCGACTCCGCTCCGGAGGAGTGAATCATCTCCGGCCGGAAAAGGTAAATCCAGCGACCATCCGGTGCCTTGGCCACCTGGCCTGAATCCCCTCCATCGCCGCAGAACAGGCTCCCGTCACGACTCGTATTGAAGTGGATGGACCACTCGTTCCGATCAAGGTGATACCAGGTCCGCTCCCCGGTTTCGACCTGGTAACCAGCCACGTAGAACACCTGCCCTTTGGGCACTTGCAGGTCATACCAGATCGTCTTCCCGTCCGCGCTCCAGAACTCGTGTCCGGCGATCTCCATCGCCATCGTTCGCTTGTGCACCAGCGTATTCCCGCTGCCATCGGCACGAATCGTCCAGATCCGGTCGACCTTCTGCCACGGACCTTCGTGACAATACATCAGCGCTGCAGGATCCGTCGGTGAGAAGAGCAGATGATTCAGCCAATCGGTGCTGTGAAGAATCGGCCGCGATTCACCCGTCCGGAGATCCATCGTGAACATCGCCATCGGTAATTTGGCCGCCAGCCGCTCCTCCATCATCTCGCCCTTGTTCGGAGGCACCTCGAGCGAATGTCCCTGCTGACCTGCCGCAGCTACTCCCGGACGAGGCTCATTGTAATCCTTTCCCTCGCCCTCGACATAGGTCCCCGCGGCCAGCGTCTCATCCGCATTGATCGTCGCGATCCGTCCGCGCTTCGGGAGATCGCCGATCTTGCGCGTTTCACCGGTATCCATCTGGGTCGAGTAGAGCGCGTTCTCCCCGCGCTTCACGTAGAAGACCGTCGGGGTTTTCCTGCCGACAGCAATGGCGCGCACATCCCCTTGGACCACCTGTTTGGCAGCGAAGGTCGTGAGATCCAGAAGGGAGATCCCGCCCGGCGTCGTGTAGATCATCCGCTTCCCGTCCGGCGTGTAGCCGTTCTCATTGAAGTAAAGGCTCGCCGAACCCGGCTCCTTCGTAAGCTGGATCACCTTGTGCCCAGTATCCGGATCGACCCAGGACTTTGGCTCTTCCTGAGCGACCGCCATGGGGAAAATGGCCGCCAACAAATAGCCAGCCAGCATGGCAAGGAAGCCGCAAGAGCGCGAGAAATGCATGATTGAGCCGGTGGGTTTGGAAATAGCTTATCGGAGACCGTGAATCACCGCAATACGGCTCTCCTCCGGCCGCTCCATCGCCGCTTTCCCTACCGTTTCGGGTTACCCCAAAAAGAAGTCTCCGTCTACTTCCCCACCGGAGCCGACCGGAACGCAATCGCCTGCCGCACCGCCGGAGGAGTGGGCGCATCCTTCCCCATCGTGGCGTGCCAGAGGATCTCGTTCAGTTCGAAGTCATCCACCCGATCATATTCGCTGAAGTCCATCTTGTTCGAGCGGTCCGAGCCGTAGGAGAGCTCGGTGTTCTTCTCCTCCACATCGAACTGCGCGGCCTCGTGCGTGTAGGGCGTGAGATCCGCGACATCGGTGAAGCTATTGAACATCGGCCGCGCCGCGGCGTCGTATTGGCTCAGCGGCTCCAGCCCCAGGATCAGCTCCATCGTGCGGATCATGCTCACGGTCGAGTAGAGCGTGCTGTCCACCACCTTGCGCTTCGTATACGGCGAAATCACCAGGCCCACGGTGCGCTGGGCATCGACATGATCCGGACCGTTCTGAGCATCGTCCTCGATCACGAAGATCGCCGTCTCTTTCCAAAGCGGGCCGCGCGAGATGTGATCCACGATCCTCCCGAGTGCTAGGTCATTCGAGGCGACACAGGCTTTCGGAGTAAAAGTTCCCACCGTGGTCCCGGTCGTGTGGTCTTCTCCCAGGCTCATGACAATCATGCGCGGCATCGTCCCCTCCTGTGCGAACTTGTCGTATTCCGCCAGGAAGACCTCGGCCTTGTCGGTGTCACGGTCCTTCTTGCCTGCCACTTTCGGAATCCCGTACTCCGCGCAAATGTGGCCGATCAGGCCGGGCACACGGCCCTCCATCTTCGTGGCGCCATTTCCATCGCTGACCCGCTTGCCGTATTCGCCATAGGCGCGGTAGGTCAGACCGGCGCGACCGCAGGCATCCCAAATGTAACCTGACGGCGCATTCTGAAGCTCACCCTCATCATCATCCTCCACGCCCTCGCGCTTCGAGTAGGTGAGGTGCCAATCGCGTGAAATATAGTCGGTCGCATAGGCCATCGTGCTCCACGGATGCCCATCGCGGCTCACCTGGCCGTTGCAGTAGAGATTGTCCACCAGCACGAATTCCTCGGCGAGCTTGTGATGGTTCGGTGTGACCTGCCGCGGGAACATGCACAGCGCGGGATCCCCATTGCCCTTCGGATTGGGTCCGGCAGCGAGGTCGCCGAAGACCTGATCGTAGGTGCGGTTCTCCTTGATGATATAGATGATGTTCTTGATCGGGCTCGGATCTCCGACGCGGGTCGGAATCGCCGTCTTCACCGGATGCGGAGCCGCGGTCAGCTGCTCGTCGGAATAGGGACAGTTCTGATAGACCTTCGCCGTGTAGTCCTTGAGCGTCGCCTCATCCGGCACCGGCAGCACGGTAAGGGCGCCGCTCATCAGCGTGCCGATGTAAGGGAAACTCCATGCCCCCCGGCCTCTCTTGGGGCTTCCTTCCTCCTTATCCTCGTCCTCTTCGGGCGCCTTATCCCGAATGGGATTCGCATGCGAACGCAGCCCCTTCCCCACGCCGATCAGCAGCTTCTTCCCATCCGGCGAAACCGCCACCGCCGAGGGATACCAGCCAGTCGGAATGAAGCCCTTCACACCCGATTGCCGCGGCTCCTCCACATCGATCACCGCGATGCAGTTGTTATCCGCATTCGCCACGTAGAGCGTGTCACCATCCGGCGCCAGCGCCAGCGATGCCGGCGTGCTGCCCTCCGGCGCTTTCGGAAAGAGCGCCGTGTGGATGGTCTCGATCACATGGCCTCGCTTGGTATCTACGACGCTCACCGTATTACTCGCCGAGCAGGCAACGAAGAGCCGGCCATCCTTGTGAAGCGCCATCTGATTCGGGTGATCTCCCACTGAAATCTTGTTCACGACCTGAAAGGCAACAGGATCGATCACCAGCACCTTGTCCCCTGCCCAATCGCTTACGAAAATCTGCTTCGGACCGACCACCACGTCATAGGGCCTCCCACCGACTTCCAGCACCTTCGATTCCCCCGCCTTGCCCTGGTCATCCTCCTTCAAGGAGATCGCTTCCAACCGTCCTAGATTCACATCCAGCGAATAAAGCAGGCCGCGGGATTCATCGAGCGCCACGCCGGAGCGGAATGCTTTCTCATCCACCGGCGGCGCGTCGCCCGCCTTCTTCTCATCGGGCTTGGCGGGAGCCGCTGGTTCCGGCGCGGGTTTGGTTTCCGGTTTCGCCCTGACTGCCGCCCTTTCCTGGGCAGGTGTGGGCTCGGGCGGGCTCGTGCGAGTGAAACGCCCGTCCTTCAGGTCGAAGCTGTGCAGCCTTCCGAAGCCGCCGCCCGACCACCAGACCTTCCCCGCGGCTTCATCCATCCCGAGGCCGAACCAACTCTGCCGACTGCCCGTCCTCGCGAGCTGCACCGGTTGCTCGCCGCTGATGTCCACCAGGTAGAGGAAGTGCCGGTTGTATCCGCTGGTCGCGATCAGCACCCGCTTGCCATCCCTGAGCGGAGTCACATTGAGCGGCATGTCCGTGGTCTCGAAGTGCTTTCCCACCGGCGTGAGATGCCAGCCATTCGGCAAGAGAAAGCCGGACTCCGTCGGCCCCGCCGTCCGCGTTGCTTCCTGAGCGGACGCGATCCCTCCCAATGCAAGCAATCCGCAGAGCGAAGGCATCGCCAATGCCACACGGGAGTGATGCCGGATGATCGTGAGAAAAGCCGCGGAAGTGTGTGGAAGCGTGGACATGGGAAAGAGGGCCATTGGCAGGTGATTCAGAGTGATTGCTACGAAAACTCCCCGTGGATTCCTTCCCCCCTCAAGCCGCGGTTCGCGACAAACAAGTTGCAAACGAATTTGAAAGGCTCCGCAACACCACCTCCCACCCCATTCATCCGAACACCACCACATTACCCACTCCATGCTTCCCCTCCCAACGGCATCGGGTAACAAGTCTCTTACTCCCAGAACCATGAACACGGAATCCCCCTGCGACCTGGAATCGGTGATCGCGACCGGGCGCCTCAAGCAGCGGCCGAATCGCGCACCTGATCTTGATGGCGAGACCCAAGCGCTGCTGGAGATGGTTCACGATGTGGCAAAGGCACCCAAGACCTTCTTCGACAAGCTGATCACGGAAGTCCTCGAAAACACCCATGCGGATTCATCCGGCATCAGCCTTCTCGATGAAGAGAAAGGCAGGTTTTTCTGGCCTGCGGTGGTGGGCGGACTGGCTTCCTACATCGGGGGCGGAACACCTGCTGACTTCGGTCCTTGCGGCACGGTCTTGGAGCGCGACGCTCCGGTGCTTTTCATCCACCCCGAGCGCCACTTCACCTACCTCCAGTCGATCTCTCCTCCGCTGGAAGAGGTTCTCCTGATTCCGTTCCACTCGGACGGGAAGCCCGTCGGAACGATCTGGGCAGTCATTCACGAGAAGGACCGGCACTTCGATGCCGAGGACAAGCGGCGACTGGAGAACCTCAGCTCCTTCGCGGCGTCGGCCTATCAGGTGCTCGTGAGCACGGGTGCCTTGAAGGCGGTCCTGGCGGGCAACACGGTGAATTTGTGAGGGTCGTCGGGCTCACCTATGAATAATTGGAGGTGCAGGTTTCTCCTTCACCACCACCGCGCAAAGTGCCTGCATCCGGCTTACGCCGCGGGCCTCGCCGAGAGGATTTCCGATCGCCAAACCCGCCCTGTAGATTTGCCCGACAAACCGCGTGCAAATGCTGATGCCAGCGCCGCTCCCGTCGTGGCCTTTCCTTCTGCAACCATCGATTTTCGGGAGCAATCTGCGCCTTGATTCCCTCGGATTCTCCGGACCTCACGCTCTCTTTTAAGCGACCTCGCTGCCGCTCTCATTCGGGGAGTTCGCCTCTTCCGACCCGGCTAAAGGCTCGCGTATGAAAGGCATTTTTGCTCCCTTGGGTATTCCCGACGCCCACGATCCGAACCCGTTTCCTTTCCGCCTTGAGAGTCCTGCTGCCGATCTGCTCGTTTTCCATTCTCGCGCTTCCCACTCTCCTGAGTGCGGAACCTGCCACGGTCGACTTTAGCAAGGACGTCCGCCCCATTCTCTCGAATCGCTGCTTCAAATGCCACGGCCCCGATGAAGGCGCGCGCAAGGGCAAGCTCCGCCTCGATCTCAAGGAAGCCGCGCTCGGCGCCGGCGAATCCGGCAAGACCACGATCGTCCCCCACAAGCCGGACGAAAGCGAACTCGTGAAGCGCCTCCACTCCACCGATCCGGAGGACATCATGCCGCCCGCGAGCGCGAAGATGGAAATGCCGGAAAGCGAGCGCGAGATCCTGCGTCAATGGATCGCCCAAGGTGCGGAATACAAGGATCACTGGGCCTTCGTCCCACCGGTCAAAGTCACCCTTCCAGCCGGCGACACCAAACCAGCAATCGATCAGCTGGTGCAGAAGCGTCTAACAGCCGAGCACCTCAAGCCCTCTCCGGAAGCTGGCAAATACCAGCTCATCCGCCGCGTCTCGCTCGACCTCACCGGCCTGCCGCCATCGCCGGAGGAAACGCACGCCTTCGTCAACGACACCGCGCCCGATGCCTACGACAAACTCGTCGATCGCCTGCTCGCCTCCCCTGCCTATGGCGAACGCTGGGCACGCCGCTGGATGGACCTCGCCCGCTACGCCGACACCAATGGCTACGAGAAGGACCGCGAACGCAGCATCTGGCCATGGCGCGATTGGGTGATCCGCTCGCTCAATGACGACATGCCCTTCGATCAGTTCACGATCCGGCAACTCGCCGGTGACATGCTGCCCGGGGCTACTCCTGACGACATCGTCGCCACCGGCTTTCACCGGAATACGATGCTCAATGAAGAAGGCGGCATCGACCCACTCGAGTTCCGCTATCACGCGATGACCGACCGCGTGGCCACCACCGGCATCACCTGGCTCGGCATGACCGTGGGCTGCGCGCAGTGTCACACGCACAAATACGACCCCATCCTGCACCGGGAGTATTTCCAGCTGATGGCCTTCATGGATAACACGGAGGAGATCCGCTACGACTTGCCGGACCCCACCTTGGCCGAGCGGCAGTCAAAGCGGGACCGCGAAGTCGCTGACCTCATCGCCGCGCTTCCGGAAAAGTGGCCATCACCTCCCCCACCCGCTCCCACGCTCACCTCCGTCACCAGCGAGTCCGGTGAAGTGGCGAAGATCCTTCCCGATCAATCCGCCCTCTTCTCCACACCCGGCGCTGCCAAGGACACCTACACGCTCTGCTTCGATGCGAAGGGCGGCACGATCGATCGCATCCGCTTGGATGCCCTGGCGGATGCCGGTATTGTTTCCGGTGGGCCCGGAAGGACTGGCCACGGGAATTTCGTGCTGAGCGAAATCGAAGTCTACACCCGCCCGAATCGACCGAATGCCGAATGGCAGCGCGTCGAACTCGCCAGCGCAAGCGCCGCCGTCGAACAACCCGGTTACCCCGTGTCCGCCGCCATCGATGGCAAACGCGAGACCGGCTGGGCAGTTCAGAAAGACGGCGTGCCTCTCAAGACGGACAAGGATGCCACCTTCACCTTCAAGACCCCCGTCGATACCCATCGCACCCCTCACTTCATGGTGAAGCTGGTGCAGGACTACGGCAGCTCCCACACCATCGGTCGGCCTAGGATCTCGGTCAGCGGACCGGATGACAAGAAGCCCGAAAACAAGGACGCTGTTAGACTCGCCTATGACGCATGGCTGGATCGCACCCGTGACGCCACCGTGCCGTGGACAGTGCTGGAGCCCGTGAAGATGGATTCGAATGAACCCATCCTCACGCTGGAAAAGGACAAGTCCGTCTTCGTCTCCGGCGACACCACCAAGGACGACCGTTTCGTCCTCACCTTTAAGGATTTCCCAGCCGGTGCTTCCTCCATCCGGTTGGAAGCGCTCGCCGACAAGCGGCAGCCCGCCTACGGCCCCGGCAAGACCTACTATGAAGGCCCGAGCGGTGATTTCCTGCTCTACCGCATCATCGTGAAAGCCGACGGCCAGGAGCTGAAGATCGCCTCCGCCAGCGCGAGCAACAGCAGCAATCCACAGCTCGCCATCGATGAAGACGACCTCACCGGCTGGGGACCCGCCGGCCGCTTCGGCGAGAATTGCCAGGCCGTCTTCAATCTCGCCGAGCCCCTGCCCCGTGCCCGCGAACTCACCGTGGAGTTGCGGATGGGCCGCCACTACGCCGCCACCCTCGGCAAGTTCCGCCTCTCCGCCACCGATGAACCAGCCAAGGCGCCCTCCCAAGTCCTCCCCCACGATCTGGAAGAAGTCCTCGTCACCGGCGACAAGCGCAAGATCGATGCCGCACGCCCCGAGCTCTTCCGCCAGTTCCTGCTCAATGCACCGGAGCTGACAAACGAAACCAACGCCATCCGCGAGCTGCTGAAGCCGCTCTCCACCACCTCCACCCTCGCGATGGCCGAGCGCGATCCACAGCACCCGCGCAAGACCTTCCGCCACAATCGCGGCGAGTTCACCCAGCCCGCGGAACCCGTCTCGCCGAACGTGCCCGCCTTCCTCCCACCTATGGACCCGAAGGAGCCGAAGAACCGCCTCGGCTTCGCCCGCTGGCTGGTCTCCCGGGGCCATCCGCTCACCGCGCGCGTCACCGTGAATCGCCAGTGGCAGGCATTCTTCGGCATCGGTCTCGTGAAGACCCTCGAGGACTTCGGCTTCCAGGGAGAGATGCCTAGCAATCAGGAGCTGCTCGATTGGCTCGCCGTGGACTTCATGGAAAACGGCTGGTCCATGAAACGGCTCCACCGCCAGATCGTCACCAGCGCGACTTACAAGCAAAGCTCCAAGGTCACACCCGAGCTGTTAGAAAAGGACCCACAGAACCGCCTGCTCGCCCGCGGCCCGCGCACCCGGGTGGAGGCTGAGATGGTGCGGGACATCGTCCTCAGCTCCGCCGACCTGCTTTCTCACAAGATGTATGGCCCCTCCGTCCGGCCACCCCAGCCGAATAGCGTCACCGAAGGCGCCTACGGCGGCATGTCCTGGGACGTCAGCCAGGGCGAGGATCGCTACCGCCGCGCGCTCTACACCTTCGCGAAGCGCTCGGCTCCCTTCGCCACCTCCATCACCTTCGACGCCCCCACCGGCGAAGCCTGCATCGCCCGCCGCGAAATGGCGAATAGCCCGCTACAGTCACTGGTGCTCCTCAATGACGAGGTCTTCTACGAAGCCGCCCAAGTGCTCGGCAAGAAAGTCGCCGCACTCCAGGGCACGCATGCGGACAAGGTCACCTACATCTTCGAGCGCTGCCTCACCCGCCCGCCCGAGGCCAGCGAGACGGACATGCTCGTCACCTTCTACAACGGCCAAGTCGAACGCTTGAAGAAAGGCGAACTGAAGACCGCCGAACTCATGCCCGCCGGCTCCACCGACGACGAAGCCGCATGGATGATGACCGCCCGCATCCTCCTCAATCTCGACGAAACCATCACCCGGAACTGATCCGATGAACTGCCACAATTCCCTCTTCGCGAGACAGCATCTCCCGGGCAATGACGTCAGCCGCCGTTGGTTCCTCAGGGAATGCGGCCTCGGCGTCGGCAAGATCGGCCTCGCCTCGCTGTTAGGCGACGCACTCTTCCAAAGCGCCGCAGCCGCCACCACTGCAGCCACCTCACCCATCGGCGCGAACTACCCCGGCAAGGCCAAGTCGGTGATCCACCTCTTCATGGCCGGCGCGCCATCCCAGCTCGATCTCTTCGACCCGAAGCCAGAGCTCGCGAAGCTCGATGGCAAGCCCCTCCCGCCCTCCGTCACCAGCGGCCAGCGCCTCGCCTTCATCCGCCCGGATGCCGCGGTCATGTCATCGCGCTTCAAGTTCGCCCAGCACGGCCAGAGCGGCGCATGGATCAGCGAGCTGCTCCCCTACACCGCGAAGATCGCCGATGACCTCTGCTTCGTGAAATCGGTCAAGACCGACCAATTCAACCACGCCCCCGCGCAGATCTTCTTCAATACCGGCTTCCTCCAGCCCGGCCGCCCCAGCATCGGCTCATGGGTCACCTACGGCCTCGGCTCGATGAACAACAACCTGCCCGCCTTCGTCGTCCTCAGCACCGGCGCAGGTGTCAGCGGTGGCGCGGCGAATTGGTCCAGCGGCTTCCTGCCCACCGTCTACTCGGGCGTGCGCTTTCGCAATTCCGGCGACCCGATCCTCAATACCGCCAGCCCCCGCGGCGTGGATGACAAGCTCCAGCGCGACACCATCGACGTCGTCTCACAGCTCAATCGCCTGCAACTCGCCAGCGTCAGTGATCCCGAGATCTCCACCCGCATCGCCGCGCACGAGATGGCTTTCCGTCTCCAACACAGCGCCCCGGAACTCACCGATCTCTCCGGCGAGAGCGAGGCCACGCTGAAGCTCTACGGCATCGATGACATCAAGAAGCCATCCTACGCACGCGCCTGCCTGCTCGCACGCCGCATGGTCGAGCGCGGCGTGCGCTTCATCAATATCTACCACGAGGGCTGGGACGCCCACTCCGACCTCGCGGGCAATCACGGCAGCATGTGCAAGGCCACCGACCAGGCCAGCGCCGCCCTCGTCACCGATCTCAAGCAACGCGGCCTGTTAGACGAAACCCTCGTCGTCTGGGGTGGTGAATTCGGCCGCACCCCGATGGTCGAGACCAATCCTACTCTAGGTCGCGCCCTCGGCCGCGACCACCACCCCTCCGCCTTCACCGTCTGGATGGCCGGTGGCGGCATCAAGCCCGGCCTCAGCTACGGAGAGACCGATGACCTCGGCTACCAGGTCGTCGACAAGCCCGTCCACGTCCACGACCTGCAGGCCACCATGCTCCACTGCCTCGGCATCGATCATGAGCGCCTCACCTACTTCTACGCCGGCCGCCACTTCCGCCTCACGGATGTCCATGGCCACGTGGTGAAGGACCTGATGGCGTGATGCGGATTCGCCTCCTTGCAGGCATCCGGTATTCACCCGAACACCATGAGCGTGAGTGATTTGTCACGCCCGGGACTGGCGCGCGCCTTGCTTCTCGCGTGCCGGACCTGCATGGTCCACCGGTCTCGTTTCAGGGCGGCCCCCGTCGTCAGGAACGCGACCTCAGCCATTGCCGTTTCTCCCCCAAGCACGTCCTTGGGCCCCCGATGCGGGGAGCGGGTTCTCGAATCTTCGAACCTCGCCGCATCGTGTCGCTATCCAGCCTCCCGCACCGCCTTCGCTTCATCGGCCTCCTCCTTGTCTGGCTGACCGGAATCGCCCTCTCACAGGATCCCGCCTATAATCCCCCTGCCGGCTACTACTCCTCCACAACCGGCCTGACCGGCACGGCACTGAAGTCGGAGCTGAATCAAATCATCCGCTCCCACACGGTGATCCCCTACACCGGTTCCGGCACCGATGTGTGGGACGCGCTCAAGGTCCTCGACGAGGATCCGAACAACAGCTCGAACGTCATCCTGGTCTACAGCGGCGCGAGCTGGCCGAAGTCCGACACCAATGGCGACGGCAACACCGGCACCAGCGCCTCATGGGAACGCGAGCACTGCTGGCCGAAGTCCTTCGGCGTCGAGGACACCGGCCCCGATACCTCCGACCTCTTCAATCTCCGCTCCTGCCGCCGCTCGGTGAACGCATCGCGTGGCAACCGGATCTACGATCAAGCCAATCCCGGCTCCACCGCTCCACCGAATTGCCCGGAGTGCCTCTACGATCCCGATGGAACCCAAGGCGAAATCTGGACGCCGCGCCCTTCGGAAAAGGGCGACCTCGCACGCGCCATCTTCTACATGGCCGTCCGCTACGATGGCCGCGACACCGGCACGGTTGATCTGGAGCTCGCCAACATCGCGAACGTGAACAACGGCGTTTTCGGCAATCTCGCCACCCTCATCACGTGGAATCAGGCAGACCCCGTCAGCGAAACGGAGCGCCGCAGAAATCATCTCATCTACACCCAGTTCCAGCACAACCGGAACCCCTTCATCGATCACCCTGAAATGGTCGCCCAGGTCTTCGGCTCGGCGCCCGTATCGCCGGTGCTCACCATCACCATGACGCCTCCGTCCTTGAACGAAGGAGCCACTGGCTCCGGCACCGTGAGCATTCCCGCTGCGGTTGGCTCACCCGTCATCGTGACGCTTTCAAAGATCGGTGATGCCACCAATACCGAGCTCTCCATTCCACCTTCGGTCACGATTCCCACCGGCCTCACTTCCATCGGCTTCACGGCAAACGCGCTCATCGATGGAGTGTTCGACAGCGACAAGTCGGTTTCCGTGAAAGCAGAGGCCGCAGGCTACGATACCGGCCTGACCGCGGTGACCATCGTGAATGTGGATCCGCCATCGGGAGGTGGCTCGTCCTCCACGCTCATCACCGGTCCCGGACACTACGAGCAGAACTTCAATTCACTGCCCGACACCGGTTCGCCCACATGGACGGACAACCAAACCATCGAAAGCTGGTATGCCCAGCGCTCCGGCAATGGCACCACCATCGTCGCGAATAGCGGCTCGGGCACGGCGGGCGCTCTCTACAGCTATGGCACCTCGGCCGCCGACCGCGCCCTGGGTTCTCTCGGATCCGCCAATGCCGCAGCCGGCAGCTTCGCCTGGGGCGTCACCTTCCGGAATGGGACCAGTTCCACCGTCACGCTAACCACGCTCGCCTACACCGGCGAACAGTGGCGAAACGGTGGCGCCGGCGCCGCCCAGGCCATCACCTTCTCCTACCAGAAAGGCTCAACGGCAGTCACGAGCCTGACTCCCACCAGCGACACCGGCTGGACTTCACTCAGTGCCCTCACCTTCACCTCGCCCATCAATTCAGGAGCCGGCACCGCCCTGGATGGCAATGCCGCTGCCAACTCGGTCCACCTGTCATCCAACGTGAACCTCCAGCTCGCCCCTGGTGAATGGATCACCTTCCGCTGGCGCGATATCGACCACGCCAGTACGGACCACGGCCTCGCCATCGACGACTTCCGCCTCGATTGGCAGCTCCCTCCACCACCGGTCATCACCAGCACGCTCGCCGCCTCCGGCCAAGTCGGCACCCCCTTCAGCTACACCATCACCGCCAGCCAGAGCCCGACCTTCTTCGAGACCGAGTCACTGCCTGATGGCCTCTCGCTGAATGGCTCGACCGGCGTCATCTCCGGCACTCCCACCGAAGCCGGAGTTCACGAGGTCGACATCCTCGCCGGCAACGACGGTGGCGTGGACGTGAAGACGCTGGTGCTCACCTTCAACAGCGCAGGCACTACCTTTGCCAGCTGGAGTGGAGGTGCGACACCCACCGATGATCTGATCCTCGCCTATGGCGTCGGCGGAGCATCCAGTCCGCAGGCCAGCAGCGTCTCCCCGGTCCTGACGACCGACTCCGGCGATCTCGTGCTCACCGCGATCGTGCGCGTGGATGATCCTCACTTGAGCGTGATCGGAGAAGCGGTCACCCATCTCGCCAACTTCAGCACTCCGGGCTTGATCACCATCGTCAGCCCCACGACTGCCGGCGTGTCTCAAAGCGGTGTCCCCTCCGGCTGTGAGCGCCGCCAATACCGGATCGCGACCACTGGCGCGGCGCGGCGCTTCATCCGCCTCCGCGTCGAACTCGCGAACTAGCAGGACCGGCGTGCTGCCCCTGTCACCACGGGGGCAGCTTGCTCACCCTCTGCTGAAGTGCGGCCTCCGGCACCATCCAGATCGCAGGCATCGTCACCGTCTTCTCCCCGGCAAGAAAAACGAGATACTGGTCCTTCCACTTCCCAAGCACCCGCACGTTGTAGCTGCCCTCCTTGATCACCTCGTTCGCGGTCGGATAACGGTATTTCTCTCCCGACTTCCTTTGCTCGGGAGGAACCCGGAGCGCGAACATCTTGCGATTCATCAGCGGATCTTCGACCGGCGTGGCGACCACTGGCACCGTGCGGAATTTTCCCGTCCTGCTCGGCTGGGTCAGCCATGCCGCGCGGAAGTCCATGGCCGCATTCGCATCCTTCACCAGCGCAATCGCCGCCGGCACCTCGCCGTCGAACGGATCCTCGGTGATGAAGACCTTGTTGCTACCCGCGGTCAAATTCCGGTGCGTGAGGAATAGCGGATGGTAATGGCCATACCATTCATTCCGGGCCTTGCCCCTTTCGGAGGCGGTCAGGGCCGCCCAGCTGTTAGAGTCCCACGAGAAAGCGGCTGCCTTGCTCAAGGTGGGATCGATGTAGTCGGCTTCGATGCCCGAAATGAGAACCAGCCGTTGGTCCCCCACGTCAATCTGGTCGATCCAGGTATGCGGATGATCGAGAGGCATCTGCGCCGGCTTGCGCTGGGTGGAAACCAGCGTGTCGGTGATCTTTTCTCCCGTGACGGCGACCACGGAGCTGGCGTCGAATCGCACATTGCCGATTTGCGGCTGCCACTGGTCAGCCACGGAAAGATAGAGCACATCTCCCCGAGTCCGGAAACCCATCGCGATCACATTCGGCAGCGGCAGCTCCACGGTGGAAACCCTCAGGCTCTGCCGGTCGATCGCATACAACCGGCCCGGGCGCGGACACTTGAGAAAGTACGCGTGCTTTTCCCCAAGCAACACCGGCCGGACCAGCGAGGGATCGATCGGCGCAATTTGGGTGGGGGCTGCCCACTCGCTGTCCAAGTCATTCTCCTTCGGTAGCTCGATGGTTCGCACCATCCGGTCCGCCAGCTGGATCACGTGAATGACATGACGGCAGCTCGGCGGAGTCTGCTTGTTGCGCACATCGCCGCCAGCTTCGTAGTAGGTCGCGGGTAACCACAGCTGGTCGTGGTCAAGCGCAGCCTGGGTGGTGCGCGCGAATTGAGCCATGTTCCCTGCTTCCGGCAGCGTGAGCAAATGCGTGAGTGGCAGCGGGCCATCATCCGCAGGAGCGGGGCCGGACTTGGCTTCAGCCGGCACCAGCTTCGCGAAAGCCTCGGCTTCCTTGGGAGTCAGCAGGTTTTGCTCCCGGAGGTGATCCCAGATCGCAGCAAATTGCGCCGGCGTCAGGTGTTCCTTTCCTTCACGCGCTGCAGCATGGTCGATCCTCTCCAGCAGGAATTTCTCCCGCGCGGACGCTTCCATGCGCGGCCATCGCAGCAGGTCATGATACCACGCCGCCATGCGGGCGAATTCACCGGTGCTCGTAAAGTCGCCGGATGGTTTCGCGATCAGGCGATCGATCCCGCCGGGCCCGAGCAGATAGCCTTTGTTGAACACGGATTCCCATCCGGGCGCTTCCATGCAGCCGAAAAAACGACCCCACTCGCGCCGAGAATCGTCCAGAGGGGATTTCGATCGTTCGGGATCCGTGGAGACCGCCAGCATCCGCCGGAGAGACTGAACCCGCAGAGCCCTTTCGGTCGCACAGGCTGCCTGCACCCCGGCGACTTCCAGCGGCCACGCCTTCGCGATGCCATCCATTCCAGCGAGCTTCATGGCAAAGACGCGGAAGGGATCTTCCGGGCCGCAGTCTCGCTCCGGATCGCCGCAGCGTTCGCCAAGCCAGTTGAGCAGATGGCGAAAGTCATCATGCGCTGGCTTTTGCCCGGCGATCTCCGTGAGACGGCCGAAGATCTCTTCCAATAGCCCGGCTGCATGGCGGACGTAGAAGCTGTCGCCGGAGCCCCGGGCCAGAAGACTCCGCAGTGTGTCCATTTCACTGGCGTGGCCCTTGCAACGCTTCAAATACTCGCGGGTGAGCTGGATGATCTCCTGATCGAGTTGCTCGAACTCGCGCCCATAGCGGTCTTCAGCCAGGCAATCTTCCATCATCAGGCGGTAGAACTTCAGCTCCGCCAGCGCCTGCGCGATGATCTCATTGTAGACCGTCGACCTTGCCCCGCCCCAAGGCCGCACCTGACTGACCAGTTGCCGGTCAAGTCCGGCCACATACAGCCTCGCGCAATCGCACAACGCCAGGAACTCGGGCAGCGCGGAGGCATAGCTGAGACGCACCCCAGGATCGATCACCCGCGGATCCTTCCTCACATGATCGCAGCCGTATTTCTGCTGGATCGGCAGCCGGTCGATCGCCGCCTCGGTCATCGTCCGGAGCAGCTCCTGATCGCGGTAGCCGAGGATGTAGGAGGCATTGGCAAGATCGAAGGCATCGCGTGGGTACTTCGCTTCCAGGAACCATCCCGCCTGTTGTGCCACGGACTTTCCTTCATCAGGTGAAGCTCCTGTTCCGCCCGCGGTTGGCACCGGATCACCCGCCTTGAGATCGAGCTTCGTTGCCAATTCCTTCCAAGCTCTCTCGGTCAAGCTTGCCAGCTCGCCGGTCTTCCCGCGCACCGTCACATCTTCACGCCGCGCCTGCGCCGGTGACGACGCCGAGAGCACCAGCGAAACGTCACCGGCCGCTTCAGTGGACATGCTTCCTTCGATCACCCACGCGGCCTTCCAGTAGGAGTCTTGGCCGGTGAGGGCATTCTCGGCCTCCAGCGGCTGCATCTGCCGCAGCGTCAGCAAGCTCACTCCGGGCTCACGCATGACCCGGCCGGGCAGCATCAGATTCACGTATCGAACCAGCTCCAGGCACTCGCGGGTGCGATTCACCGGTGTGAGCGGAATCAGGGAAACCGCGGTCCCCTTCTGCTCCGTGGCGATCTTCCCCCGGCGGACCGCGTCCAGCACCGGTGCCAGGCGATTCTTCACCCACTCCTCGCTCGGCTCCGAGTATTCCACGATTTGGCGGAGCACCGTGGCTCGCGTCGCCGCCGAGAGGACCGTGACCTTGATGAAGCGCCGGTCCGCGACCTTCATTTCCCAGAGGAATACCAGTTGATCCGCAGGAATGAGTCCGAGATCCAGGCCTTCCGCTTCGTTGTTCTGGCCGGACAGCTTTTGAAGCAACTTCTCACTGGCCACCTCGCCGAGTTGATCCCGCTCTAACAGCGTCACTCCTTCGATCGAGGAAAGCTCGCTCGTGAGCAGGGCGACATGATTGGCAAGCGAGCGGGACGCGACCACGGCGACCGATCCGGGAGCAGCGGGCTTGTCCTTGCCATCGGGGTGGATCGCAGGAAGCGGCTCATCGACGATGTTCACCGGCACCATCGTTTGATGCTCTTCCGGCCCCGCCTGACGCGCTGCGGTGAATCGGGCGGTGAGTTGCTCCAGCGTCGGAGGCGCCTCACGGATTTCGCGGAACAGGAAGTTCATGATGTCCCGCTTGCCCGCCGCAGCGGCAAGCATCGCCGCCCATCGATACTCAGGGACGTGCTTCCCCGCATCCTGGACTTTGGTCAAAAGACGGACCTTCTCCATCGAGCCGGCCGCGGCCGCGAAATCCAGCGGGGTGCGAGGGCTGAAGTGGGGCGCAGAGCAGAGCT
Organism: Luteolibacter sp. Y139; assembly: GCF_038066715.1. NCBI lineage: Bacteria > Pseudomonadati > Verrucomicrobiota > Verrucomicrobiia > Verrucomicrobiales > Verrucomicrobiaceae > Neoluteolibacter > Neoluteolibacter soli. The sequence goes on from NZ_JBBUKT010000017.1 coordinate 54,598, forward strand.
GAAAGGGATCTGCCCCGCGGCTGAGAAGTGCGGCCACGACTTCGGTCGAGATTCGCGGATTCGCCGCAGCACGATGCAGCGGCCCCTGGCCCGTTGTCGTCCGCGTTTGAACATCGGCCCCATGGGCGAGCAGTTCCCCGGCAATCTTGTCGTAGCCGACATAGGTGGCGAAGAGTAGGGCACTACGGGCATAGTAGGGATTGATCTGGTCACCGGGAGAGACGTACTTCCCACCCCAGAACGCTTCCGGCCACGGCCATCCGGCATTCGGATCAAGATCGGGATAAAGCTCGAATAGAACCTTCAAGCTCGCCAATGCCTCCGCTCGGACTGCCGCCCCTGCCGGTTGCCGGTGAAGATCCTTGGCCGGATAGACTGCGCCATGCTTCTTCAGTGCGCGGATCATTTCCGGCTGATCCAGCATCGCGGCAACGAAGAACGCCGTCGTGCCATCTTGCTCCACCACGTTGGGATTCGCTCCTCCCTTGAGCAGTGCTTCGACCAACTCCGGCTTGCCCGTGTAGGCCGCATAGGTCAGCGGATGATAGCCACCCAGATCAGGCTGATTCACCAGCTCCGGAGTAATGCTCCGCTGCGCCGTAGCCATGTCCTCCACCCGGATCGCAAGCGTGAGCGCCGTGGTAGCCGGCCGCTTCGCGATCACCGCACCTTGGCTCTCCAGCCACTCGCGATCCTCATCACCGAGCTGCGCCACCTCCAGGTTCAATTCCTTCCCCTCCTTGCGAACGACCACATGAGCCTCATCCGCCATCCGGACGAAATCCCCTTCGATCTTCCTGCCTTGGGTATCCGTCCACATCCGGGCGAAAGCCATGGACGAAATCAAGTAGGCCAGTGCCAACGCCAGGGAGGTGCGTTTCATGATAGTCAGCGGGGAAGGTTGCGGATGAACGCATCGGCAAGTTCGAGTCCGGCCTTTTGCAGCGCCGACTTGCCGGCCACTTCCTCCGCCAGATCGATCGCGCCGACCGTGCGCCGGTCAGGCCTCACGAGCTGATGGGTCGCGACGTTCTCGATCTTGATCTCGGCCCGGGCTCGGCAGCAGACGAGGTTGCCTCGCCGGCTCGCAAACTGGCTGAAGGCCTCGCCGGTGATGGCGAACTTCGCCTCGGCCCGGTTCTTCACGATGCGGAAGCCAACAGCCTCCAGCAGCTTCTGGATCTCGGTCTCGCAGGCAGGATCCGGCACTTGCTGCCGCAAGTGAGTCTCGCTGACCTGAACGTAGATAGCCGGGAGTTCCTGAACATCCGCCACCACCTTCTTGAGACCGGCCACCCGGTCCTCGAAGCTCATCGCCTTCGCGACGAGGGTATCGCCCTTGGCAGTGACCAGCTCGGCGATCTTCCCTGCCAGCTCATTCGAAGCCACGGCCGGATCACCCCCGGCTCCGTATTTCGAGGTCGCGCCATAGACGCGGCTGGTCTCCGCGGAAATGACCTTCGCCACCAGATAGGTATCGTTGTTGACGTTGAACACCCGGCCGGTGACGAGCACTTGCGCACCCGTCAACTGGCCGACCTTGACCGCGCTTCCGGCCTCCGCTGCACCCGAAAGAGTGATCTCGTGCTCGGAGAGGACCTTGTCGATCTCCGCGCGCTCGACGAGGAACATGCCGGGCTGAGCGGAGAGCTCGGCATTCAACAGCTTGCCCACCGATTCACCGAGTCCTTTGACCTTGTCGGACCCTTCAGTGAAATCGAAGACCGCGGCATTGAGTGGGATGGGCTCCTTTTTTTGCTGCTCCGTCGATGCGGGAGCCGCAGGCGTGGCCGGCTGCTGCCCCAGGACAGTCGCAGCCAGGGTCCAGCCGATGGCGAGAAATGGAGAGAGTTTCATGATGGCAAATCAGGGGATCGGTTCGCGAGTGGTGAGTTCTAACAAGTGGGCCAGCCCGGTGGTGGTCGCGAGGCGCGTGGACGTGAGGGCGGAGGGATGTAGGTGAATGACCCAGCCACCCTCGGCCGAGCGCTTCCAGACTTCACGGCCCGGTTCCAGGAGATCGGTGATGATCAGGCGACTTTCCTTCGGAGGCGCGAAAGCGGGACCCGGTTCGCTGCACCAGAGAATGATGGACTTCTCTTCGAAAGAAACGGCATCGGAGCAGACCGCCTCCGTTCGCACTCCCGCATCTTGCAGCACTCTCCGCAGGTCATCGGAAGCACCCGCCAGTTGGAGCGGCCGGCCTTGTGCCAGCGTCTGCAAGGGCTCCAGGAAATCCGCAGGATGCGCGATGATGGCAAGCGCCGGAAACCCGGGCTGATGAAACCGAGCAAGGTAAGAGGTCGAGGTCTTGGACGCCTCAAAGGAGAACTCGGGCCGGACGATGAGTTCGCCGGAAGAAGGAATCGCAGCCTCCTTCTTCCAATCGAACACGGCCACCGGAGCCACCGTCGCGCTGAGCCGGCGAAACAGCTCGCCCTTCAATGAAAAGGTCGCTCCCGGCACCCCACGGACCGCGATGGGAATGGCATGTGGGCCGGGCCCGGCCACATGGATCGGCCCCAGCGGTGCCACTTCTTCCTCGCCCGTTTTCACCAGCGAAAGCGATGGACCCGCGGTCGCCGCTGCCAGCAGGGCAAACAAGGCGACCAGTCCCAACAGCGGCGATAACGTTTTCATTTTCATCATTATGGCAGGGGTGCGATCGCAGAGGAAGAAAGCGGACTGGCCCCCTGCTCACTCGACCACACCAGCGAAGGCCCCGTGACCAGCAGTTGATCGTTCCCCGTGGGCAGGAACTCGATCTGCAGATCCTTTCCATCGAAGGGAATGTTCACCGGCATGCCTGGCAAGGCCGCCACTTGAACCTGCGATCCTCTCGAGTCGGTGATGCGGACGATGGCAACCACCGGCTGCCGGACCTGCGCCTCACCTGGCTCGGATAGCTGCCATGTCGGCTCGCCATTGATCACCGTGACAGCCGTCAGTCGCTCGCCGAACAAAGAACGCCCCTGGACGAAGAAGTCGCTGAGATCGGCATTGGTATAAACCACCGCACGCGGCGCTTTGACCGGTGCGTTGCGATGAAGCACCACCCACAACGAAACACAGGCGATCAGCAGCGCCGCGATCGACGTCACCGGTGCGAAGAAGCGCCAGCGACTCGCCACCACGCGGACCGGTTCCACGCGACTCGGCGACGCATCGACGAACGCGGCCCGGGCTCCTAGCCAGGCCCAATGCCGGGCCTCCGGGTCGTCAGGCAGCGAACCCTTTGCCAGTTCATCCAGTGGATCGGTGCTCATGCTTGTGCGGCGTTCTTGTGATCGGTCAGGTGGCGCCTCGCTTCGGAGATCTTCCAGGCCACGGTTCCTTCAGGGCATCCCAGGACCTCGGCTGCTTCCCGATGGGTCAACCCTTGGGCAGAGACCAGCACCACGGCATCCCGCAGTGCCTCGGGCAGGGATTCAATCAGCTGGATGGCCTGGAGAAGCGCGGAAGGCACCGGAGCATTCTTCGACGCCACCCCGTCGGACGCTTCTCCGAACTCGGCCACGTGCCGGTCGTAGGTGCCACGTTTCCGGACATCGTCCCGCAGGCAATTGATCGCGATCTGATACAGCCAGCTTCGGAAACTCGACTCGTGACGAAAGTCCGCCACCGTCCGGGCGACCCGGATGAAAACGGTCTGGCTGATGTCATTGGCGGTTTCCATGCAGTGACAACGGCGGAAGGCGAAATTGCGGATCTCAGGGTAGTAGCGGGTGAAGAGAGCCTTGAACGACGCCTCACAGCCATCGGCCGCCTTGCGGGCAAGCGCTTCGTCGTGGCGGATGTCGCCCTTCGGCTGGAGGTCTCCCATGCGATCTCGTAACTTCAAACAGGTGGACGCCGCCCAGAAAGGAATCCTTGGCGAGACGCGGAGAAATTTCCGCGATACCAATGGGCCAGTGAACGGAGCCGCACCTCCGGGGCCGTTTTTTATTCCCGAAAATCGCGCCAACCCTTGATCGTCGAAAAAGTTCGGCGATGCTGGCATGGCAGACTCGGTTGTCTGACCAGCGCCCCCGTGTGCGCGACATTTGTGCGTTGCAAATGTCCCCTTTTGACGCGCCCAGCGTGGCATTTTGACGCCTGAAAATGGCCTCCGCATGCCCCATTTTGACCGGCAATTTCATGCAATCGTTTGAACCGCAAGGGTTGCAGCGCCGTCTCACTTTTGAGGCACGCGACATGCAAGGAATATCAAAGGATTAGCCCGCCACCCGTCTTCACAATGTGATTACAAAACGGCGGACCGATTCTAGGAATAATTCCGGACGCTGCGGCGTTAAATCCATAGAACCCGGGAACACCGGGACCTAGCCATGTCATACGATTCCGACTCCAGTTTGAAGGTCTACCTGCGGGAGATTTCCAAAACTCCGCTACTCACCCCTGAGGAAGAGGTGAAGCTCGCGAAGCGCATCAAGAAAGGCGACAAGGAAGCCCGTGCGCACATGATCCAGGCGAATCTCCGCCTCGTCGTGAAGATCGCGCAGGACTACTCCAACTACGGACTCCCGATCGCCGACCTGATCTCCGAAGGCAACATCGGCCTCATGAAGGCAGTGGAGCGCTTCGACCCGGCGAAGGGTGGCAAGCTTTCGACCTACGCCGCCTGGTGGATCAAGCAGTCCATCAAGCGCTCGCTCGCCAACCAGAGCAAGACGATCCGCCTGCCCGTCCACATGGTGGACAAGATCGCCAAGATGCGCCGCATCTCGACCATGCTCGCCGAGGCCCTCGGCCGTGAGCCCACCGACGAGGAATTGGCCGACGAAATCGGTCTGCCACGCCGCAAGCTCGCCATGCTGAAGCAGGCTTCACAACGCCCGACCTCGCTCGACGCGCCCATCAATGAAGGCGAAGCGACCGAATACGGCGAAATCATCGGCGACGATCGTGCGGAAGACCCGCTCGAAAGCCTGTCCGAAAAGAATCTCCACGGGGAGCTGAGCGGCCTGCTCGGAGTCCTCGACAAGCGCGAACGCCGCATCATCGACGAACGCTTCGGCCTCACCGGCAAGACGCCGCTGACGCTCGAGGAAGTCGGCCGTGAATTCGGTGTCACCCGGGAACGCATCCGCCAGCTCCAGAACGTGGCGCTGACCAAGATGCGCAAGGCACTGCGCCGGAAAGACAAGCCTCTGCCCAAGCCTGTGGCGGAGGGCCTGCAACCCACCTGAGTCAGCTTTTGGTGTGGATTGTTTGATAGAGCAGCCGTGGGAAGGGAGGCCCGCGGCTGCTTCTTTTTTTTGCTCAAGCATGTTGGCAAAGAGCCGGTCGAGGGGAATAGCTCTCCCATACCGCGAACGATCTCTTCAGCGCCAACGGCGCGAAAGCCCTCAGCCCCGGCCATCGGCCGGGGTTTCTGTTGCAACAGCAACGGCGGCCTGAAGGGTCGCGAGATGGGTTAGGCTTAAGCGGCCAGTGAGTAGACCTCACTCACTTCTTCGCCCACGAATCGCGCAGCCCAATTGTCCGGTTAAAGACCGGCTTGCCAGCCTGATGCTCGGCCCGATCCGCCACGAAGTAACCAATACGCTCAAACTGGAACACCGACTCCGCTTCAGCATCCGCCAGCGAGGGCTCCACCCAAGCGCGGATCACCTTCAGCGAATCAGGATTGATCACGCTCGTGAAACCACCCTCCGCACTGTCCGGATCTTCCACGGTGAAAAGGCGATCATAGAGCCGCACTTCCGCATCCACGCCATGTTCGGCGCTCACCCAGTGGATCGCAGCGCGGCACTCCACGCCCTCCGGTGCATCGGCGCCCTTCGTGCCCGCCAGATACTCACAACGCACTTCGGTGATCTTGCCGTCGGCGTTCTTTTCAAAGCCGGTGCACTTCACGATATACCCGCCGCGCAAGCGCACATGACGATCTGGGCCCAGACGGTAGAACTTCTTCTCCGGCACTTCCATGAAGTCATCGGCCTCGATCCACAGCTCGCGCGACATCGCAACACTGCGGCTGCCCATCGCGGGATCCTTCGGGTGGTTATCCAGCTCGATGTCCTCGCTCTGACCCGCCGGCCAGTTTTCGATGACCAGCTTCAGCGGATCAAGCACGCCCATCCGACGCGGAGCCACCGTATTGAGCTGATCGCGGATCTCGAACTCAAGCTGCGCGACATCCGTGATCCCCTGGAACTTGGTAATGCCCGTCTTCTCGCACAGCCGGCGGATCGCTTGCGGCGGGATGCCACGGCGACGCGCACCGGAAAGCGTCGGCAGGCGCGGATCATCCCAACCGGCCACGTGGCCTTCGTTCACCAGCGTCAGCAGCTTGCGCTTGCTCATCACCGTGTAAGTGAAATTCAGGCGCGAGAATTCGATCTGACGCGGCTTCGCCGGCACGGGGCAGTTCGCGATCGTCCAGTCGTAGAAGGGACGGTGAATCTCGAACTCCAGCGTGCAGAGCGAATGCGTGATGTGCTCCTTCGCATCCTCCAGCGGATGCGCGAAGTCATACATCGGGTAAAGGCACCAGGCATCGCCGGTATTGTGGTGGGTCGCCTTCAGCACGCGGTAGATCACCGGGTCGCGCATCACGATGTTCGGCGAGGCCATGTCGATCTTCGCACGCAACACCGCCGCGCCTTCCTCGAAATCGCCTGCACGCATCTTCGCGAACAGCTCCAGGTTTTCCTCCACCGAACGATCACGCCACGGTGATGGCATTCCAGGAACCGTCAGGTTCCCACGCGTCTCCTTGATCTGCTCCGCGGTCTGCTCGTCCACATACGCCAGGCCATTCTTGATGAGGTGAACCGCGCAGTCGTAGTAGAACTCGAAGTAGTCGCTCGCGTAGAAAAGATTGTCGCCCCAATCAAAGCCCAGCCACTTCACGTCGGCCTTGATGCTCTCGACATACTCGACCTCTTCCTTCTCCGGATTCGTATCGTCGAACCGCAAGTGGCAACGCGCACCCACCGCCGCGTTCTCCTGCGCGATGCCGAAGTTCAGGCAGATCGCGCGCGCGTGACCGAGATGCAGGTAGCCGTTCGGTTCCGGAGGAAAGCGCGTGATCGTGGTCGAGTGCTTACCGGAAGCGAGGTCCGCGGCGATGATCTCGCGGATGAAATCGAGCTTGGGAGAATCGGACATGATTGAAAATTTGATTTGTGCAATACTCAGCGCGCCTGCGGCGCACTAGGGCAAGTGAGAGCTGCATTCGCCGAGGAATGCAGCGTTGCCGATAGTTTGGAAGTTACCACCTTCGGCGGAGTATCTCTGCGCAAGCTGGATCGCAGCAGATTTCCCCACTTCCGAGGCCTCGACAATGACCGCGTCGTTTCTCTGTCCCTCAACGGTCACATACCCGTCGTAAGCAAAAGCATACGCACTCGTGCCCTCTGGCAATTGGGAAAGAGCAAGCCGACCTTGGGCAACGGAGTCCTCGAGGTGATCCGCCATGAACCGGCTCAGTGTACGATCTCCGTCCTTTTCAATAATCAGAAATGGAATGAGAGGGCCGCCCTCGCCCACCGACGCCACGGCATGGTCCAACGAAAGGAAGACCAATTCCGCAAGGGCATCACTCATCTCCAAACCAGCCATCGACGTAATCTGATTGAGTGGTTATTTCGCGAGTTCTTCCAGCAGCGCCTGATTCAGACGGATGCCCGCTTCAAAGTTCTCCACCGGGAAGTTCTCATCCGGCGAGTGGATCTGCGAATCGGCAAGCGCCAGACCTAACAAAAGGGTATCCGTCCCGAGAATATCGCGGAACGCCTGCACGATCGGAATGCTGCCACCTTCGCGAATCAGCACCGGTTCCTTGCCGAAGGCCGTCCTGAGAGCACGCTGCGCCGCTTCGCCATAGGCGCTGTGCGGATCGGTGTAGAAGGGCTTGCCATCGTGGCCGCCCACATAGAGCAGCGAGACGCCGGGCGGGCAGTGCTTGTCGAGGTGAGCCTTCACCTTCTCCATGATGTCCGCGGGATCCTGGTTCGGGACGAGCCGGAAGGTGAACTTCGCGAACGCTTCAGCCGGCAGCACCGTCTTCGTGCCTTCGCCTTGGTAGCCGCCACCGATGCCGTTGATCTCCGCGGTCGGGCGGGCCCAAGTCCGCTCGGCGGAGCTGTAGCCTGCCTCACCGTGGGTCCTCGAAGAGCCGCTGTAGCGGAGGAAATCGTCATCGCTGGTGCCCGGAAGCTTGGACCACATCTCGCGCTCCCACTCCTCCAGCGGCTTCACATCGTCGTAGAAGCCCTCCACCTGCACGCGGCCGTCGGCATCGTGGAAAGTCGCGACAAGCCGCGCAATCTCCGTGGCGGGATTGCGGATCGCTCCGCCGTAAATGCCCGAGTGAAGGTCACGCGCAGGACCGCGCAGGATCACCTCACAGGCCGCAATGCCGCGCAGGCCGTAGCTCAGAGTCGGCTGGCCGGGAGCCACCATGCCGGTGTCGGAGATCGCGATAATGTCGCACTTCAGCAACTCGGCATTCGCACGGAGGAAAGGCGCGAGATTGCCGCTGCCAACCTCCTCCTCGCCCTCGAAAAGGAAGGTCAGGTTCACCGGCAGCTCCCCCTTTTCCTTCAGCGTCTTTTCCACGCCGAGGATGTGGGCGAGCATCTGGCCCTTGTTGTCGGTCGAGCCGCGCGCCCAGATCTTGCCATCACGGATCTGCGGCTCGAAGGGCGGCGTCGTCCACAGGTTGAGCGGATCGACCGGCTGGACGTCGTAGTGGCCGTAGATCAGCACCGTCTTCCGGCCGGGCTTGTGTTCGTTTTGCGCCACCACGATGGGATGACCCTCGGTCGGGTGGAGCGTGGCCTTCAGGCCCATCCCACTCAATTTCGCCACGATCCACTCGGCGCACGCGCGGACATCTCCGGCGTTCCGCGAATCCGTGGAAACACTGGGAAAACGTAAGAAAGCGAACAGGTCCTCAAGCTCCGGCGTCATGCGGCCGAATCAAGCCGTCCCCTCCCCCGCCCGGCAAGGCGAAACCCCCGCCGTTTCAAAGCCGGTCCCGCTCCTCGCGGATCACCCGCATCACGTCGTAGAGCGCGAAAACGACCACGAAAATCGCCAGAAACCCGCAGGCACCCCACCAGATGATGAACCGCCAGAGATCCGCCGCCAGCCACCCGGGAATCCCCCACAGCCCGATCGCGAAGACCGCCAGCAGCAGCGCCAGGCTCCGCGCCATCAGCTTCCGCCGGGTCGGCCGGTCGTGGAGCATGCTCTTGGCGAGGCCCTTGCTGGACTGCCAGTCGGAAGGTTGGTCGCTCATCGGTGAATAGATTCCGTGATGAATTCCAATGCCGCAAGGCCGCGGATTGCAGAGACCCGAGGTGCCACTTTCAGGCGCCCGGCTCCCCGCCACCCTTGAATTTCACCCGGTCCAGCAAGCCATTCACGAAAACCGCGCTCGGGATCGCCAGCAGCAACAGCTCGAGGTAAAACCACGGCTGCGGCGTAACCTGAATCCGCCCCGCAATTTCCTGCGCCAAGGCCCGCCCCGGCTCATCCAAGGGAATGCCCGACTGCGGCGCACCTAGGCTGGCGGCCATCCCTTTCAACAGTTCCCTCTTCGCCGGAAACCCGACCGCCGCCTGGACCAGCAGACAGGCGAAAGCACAGGAACAGAGGCCACTCGAAAACCGGGTAAGGTCTTTCCGTCCGGTCCCCAGCGCCATGAACGCCACCACCGCGCCAATGCCCGCGGCCACCAACGCGATTCCCGCGAGATAGGAATGCCCGAGCGATTCATCGCGTCCCTCGATATGAACGTGATCGCGCATCGCGTCCTGCGTCGGCGTCGCCTTCCCTGTGATCATCTCCACGCCGGTCTGCGTGGCCATCTGCCGCCCGCTGCACTCGATGCTGAGCCAGGGCATGAAGAACAGCACCACGGCCGCCACGGCAGATACCAGATTCAACTTCGGAAGCATCGCCGGACTGTTAGCCATCCCTTCGTCCGGCGGCAAGATATCACCGCTCCGGCAAGTGAATGATCCCCCGCCGCAGCGCCACCGTCACCGCCTCGGTCCGATCCCGCACCTGCAGCTTCGCCAGGATATTCTTCACGTGCGACTTCACCGTCTGCTCGGAAATCCCGACCGCCGCGCCGATCTCCTTGTTCGCCTCGCCCAGCGCGAGGTGCCGCACGATCTCCTTCTCACGTGCCGAGAGCACCTCCCCGCGCTGTCGCGCCGCGAGATGCTCGCCCACTTCCGGCGGGATCCACGTGCCACCCTGCATCAGCGCACGCACCGCAGGGATCACCTGATCCCCCGAGCTGTGCTTGAGCAAATAGCCCGAGGCTCCAGCTTCGAACGCCGCATGAATGTCCTCGTCCCCATCGAAGCTCGTCAGCACCAGGATCTTCGCATCCGGTGCCTCCTTGCGGATCAGCGCGGTCGCCTCAACTCCACCCATCACCGGCATCCGCAGGTCGATGATCGTGACATCGGGACTCAGCAGCTGATGCATCTTCACCCCCTCCGCCCCATGCGATGCCTCGGCGATGACCACCATGCCGGGCTCGCGGCGGATCAAGCTGCGGATGCCCTCGCGGACCACGAAATGGTCGTCCACCACGAGGATGCGGATGGGAGAAACGTGAGTCATGTGCTGGGATTTTCGTGACCATTCTGCAGCGGCACCTCCACCTCCACGGTCGTGCCGCCCTGCGCGTTCGATTCGACTCGAAGCGTGCCGCCGATGCGTTGCGCGCGCTCCTGCATGCCTGTCAGACCGAAACGCCCCGGCACCGCCTCCTGACGGATGCCGCAGCCATCGTCCGCCACCGAAAGAATCGCCCTCTTCGCGGAAACGTGCAGGTCGATCGTGATCACCGAGGGCTTGGCATGCTTCACCGCATTCGTGATCGCCTCCTGCCCGATGCGCAAAAGATTGTCCTCGATCAACGCCGGCAAGCGGCCGGAGGCGCTGCTCTGCTTCGCATCCACCCGGATGTTAGACCCCAGCGTCAACGACTTCGCCGCGCGCTCCAGCGCCTCCGCAAGATCGAACTTCTCGAGCGCCACCGAGCGCAAGTTCCAGATCGATTGCCGCATCTCGGAGTGGCATTGCCGCACCAGCGAATCCACCGCCTGCAAGTGCTCGCGCGTCTCCGGCGAAGCATCCGCTTCCTCCGGCCCGATGCTGTGAAGCCTCAGGTGAATGCCCGTCAACCCCTGCTCCAGCGTATCGTGTAAATCACGGGCGAGCCGACTACGCTCCGCCGTCACCGCGTTCCGCTCGCGCATTTCCGCGGCGAGTCTCAGGTTCCGCCGCGACGTCAGGTAGGCAAACAGGATAACGGCGACGAGCACGCCGAGCACGAGACTCAGCATCACCAGAAGCCGCTTCACCGTGAAGAAGCTCGCCTTCTCCACCACGTTCACCCGAGCAGGATCTGGCACCAGGATCTTGAAGGACGTCGGATTCCCCACCCCATCCACGCTCACCTGGCAAATGCCACTCACATCCAGCGTCGCACCTTCCTCCAGATTCGGGATACCGACCCCATCTCCCTCCAACTCCGCCGTGAAGACACCGCGCGGGGTATTCAGTGCCAGCACCAGCAATCCCCCTCCCTCCTTCGACGGTGTCTGCAAGCGATCTAACAAACGGCCGCGCGCCGTAACATAGGCCGCATGCTGGAGGCCACCCTGCAATGACTCGATCGACATCGGCTTCGGCTTCACCCGTGGTCGTTCCGCAGGCAATGGCTCGAACACCGCATCCGAAAGCACCGGCAGGAAATCCTCCAGATCCGGGAAGCCCACGGCTTCGACTTCATCGCCGGCCTTCAGCTTGTCCGAACCCACACCGCGGACCGCGATGCCACTGTTGCCATCGTTGAGAAAAACGAAGCCATTGCGATGACATACGACCTGGCCCCGCACCCGGATGCGATCCGACCGGCTCACGGCAGGCCGATACTGGAAAGCCTCGTGGAGAGACATCACCGGCTTCGCCCACGGGTCCGCAGGCTCCGGCCCCCGTGAATAGAAGTCCTCCTTGGATACCCCATGGACTTCGACATCCACCAACTGCCGCAGGCTGCTGCGCGCACGCACCGGCACCGCCACCCCACGCAGGAAGACCTGATGGGCGATCCGTTCCTTCGGATCCAGGTCACCGGGATTGCTGATTCGTATCGTGACGCGCGCCGAACCGGAGCTGAGCACGGCCACGAAGATATTCGGCGGCACGATTTCCGCGCTGCGGACGAAGCCATGAATGTCCACCAGCAGCCCGTTGTATTCTCCATTCAGCAGGCCACCCCCGGAAGCATTCTCCGCCCTCGGCAGCTCGCCCGTGCCAGTGACGGTGAAGGTCGCCGCGGAAATCACCGGCGCATACGGGCCCCGCTCCAGCGTCCCCTGCACCTCTACCAGATCCTTCACCTTCGGCCCCGTCGGACCGGTGAATTCCACCCGCATCCCGCCGTGCTCATCCTGGATCTGGAAGTATTTCCCCAGCGCGGGATCGGCCCACGTGACGATGCCCTTCGTCGTCACAGTCACCGGCGTGAAGTCCTCGGTGGTCGCCTTGGCCTGAAGCTCGCGGATCTCGGCACCTCCCGCCATGCCCGCAGCCGTCACGACACCTGCCACAAGCAAGCGGAGACGATCGAGGATGGACCGGATGGGAATCACAGATCCCCCGAAACTGAGGCCACCGCGCCCTCCAAGCGAACACATTTTGACTCACTCCAAAGAGTGATCCGCCCGCTCATCGCCCCGGCTCACCCGGCGCCAAGGTGATCCACGACTTGTGCCACAAGTTCCGCGGCTCTTTCGCAAGATCGACCTTCGGATCGATCAAGACCGCCGATGGACGCCCATTGAGACTCACCCTCGCGTCCACGGTCACCGCCACCTCCATCCCGTATTCCTTCCGATACTCCTCCGCTACATGGATCGCGAACTGATGGATCAGATCCGGCTGTCCCGGCATCCGCAGCTTCTGGCGGGCTGTTAGAAAATCGCCCGGCTCGATCTCCCATTCGTGCCCGCCCTGAACATCGCGGACGCGGAAGGCCATGTTCTCCGGTTGCTTGTCGCGCAGCTTCATCCGCCACGAGTAGAGATGCCCCTCCTCCGTCCACGCCACGTCACCCGGATAGAGCCAGTGGCGGAAGGGCAGGAAGACCTGAAGCGCCAGATACACGGCGATCCCCGCCAGGACAGGCTTGGAAGCACCGGCCAATCCATCGACCTGCTCACGCCCCTTCCCTTTCCTTCCAAAGCGCGGCCACTCCGGCGGAAAGAACAGCAGCGATGCCGCCGCCATCATCCACGGGAAGACCCCGATATCAAACAGCCAGCCGTTCATCGCATTGAAGCACAGCACCAGCCCATAGGCAGGGAGACGCGTGCGCTTCCACATCAGCAATGGCACGAAGGCGAGATCGAGGAAGAGACCCGAGTAGCTGAAAAAGTAGGCCACCCACTTCTCGCCAAGCCACGGACCAATCCACGGAAAATCCCCGCGCTTCGCCAGCCACATCCCCAGCGGCTCACCTCGCAACCAATCGGCATTCAGCTTCGCAATCCCCCCGAAGAAATACGGAACCCCCACTTGGATCCGCATCAACCACAGCCAGCAAGCCGACACCGTGCTCGAAGCAATCGACGGCCGCCTCAAGGCATCGATCGACCACATCCGGTGCGCCGGCAGGAAGATCATCAGGAATGCGATCAGGCAAATCAGATAGAGGTGATTCAAATACTCCGCCGCATCGATCAGGAACACCTGGCTCAACGCCAGGAACAGCACCACCGCCGCCATCCTGTAGAACAACCCCGCCGCGACCAACAAAGCTGCCAAAGCCATCACCACGAAATGCACCGTCATCCCGTCCCCCAGCCACGGCCTCACCCAATCGAAGCCGAGGTAGGTGAAATGAAACTTCGGCTCGATGTACAAGGCTCTGACATACCCCTTCTTCAAATACACCACTGCCTCGAAGAACATCAGCAACCCGAACGCCATCCGGAACACAGCCAGCGACGCCCCATCCACCGGCTTCCGTGCTGCATCCAACAACCGGCGAAGTCTCGGAGCTGCAAGCTGCTCTAAATCAGGTTCCTCGGCAGCCATTGGACCCCATCATGAAAACCGCCTCGCCAACGACAAGGAGGAATCAAGTCGCCGCCGTATCGCAAAGGGCGTTTTGCAAATTGATCCGCGGCTGCGCAAGGAGCCGCTATTCATCAAATCTCGTTGAATCCGAGGCCCGAACCGGCTTGGCTAACCGGCGGATATTCCCGCTGCTGACAACCCCCGCTCCGGGCTGGCTTTGCTTCCCGGACGGCACCGAAGACTCCAATGAACGCCGTCCTCCCCCAGGATTCGCGCGCCGTAGGGCGTGTGCTGTTAGTGCTGCTTGTCCTGGCAGCGAGCCTCAGGCTTTCCGCCCAGACCTCCACCCAGATCGCAGACCTGCGAATCCGCGGAGACATCCGCGCGATCCAGCCCATGCCCGATGGCAGCTTCGTCCTCGGCGGCATCACCAACTACTACAACAACACCCGCGATACCCAGCTCCTGCGTATCCAATCGAACGGCACGCGGGCCGCTTTCCCGGTGACCACGAACAGCGCGGTGACCACGATGGTCCACGAGGCGCCCTGGCTCTATCTCGGCGGCGGCTTCACGGTGGTGAACAATGTGAGCTGCCCCTTCGTCGCCCGGGTGAACGATACCACCGGCGCGGTGGATGCCACCTGGCGGCCTGCTCCGAATGGAGACGTCATCAGCCTCGCGATGGTCTCGGGCCAAGGGCTCTTCATGAGCGGGGCTTTCAACAATGTCGGCGGCCTGCCGCGTCAACAGCTCGCCCTCGTTTCCACCACCGGTGCCGGCAAGCCTGATCCATTGTGGAAGTGCGATGCAAATGGCCAGGTCGATCGGATCATCGCCGCGAATGGCTGGCTGCACATCGCCGGCCGCTTCACCCAGCTCGGCGGCACCACCGTCGCCTATCTTGGACGCGCCAGTCTGAGCAGCGGCACTGCAGATACGACGTGGCGACCCGCTCCGAATTTCCAAGTCTATGACATCGCGCTCGATGCCACGCATGTCTACTTCGGCGGCTCCTTCACGCAGGTCGGCGCTTCGGCCACCCAGTTCCTCGCCCGCGCCGCGTTAACAAACGGCACCTTCGACTCGAATTGGAAACCCCAGCCCGACCGACTCATCACACGCTTGGCGCTGTCGGACACCGCCGTCTATGCCGCCGGAGACTTCCGCAGCATGGCCGCCGCGAATGGCGTCAAAGAGATCGCGCGAGTCCTGAAAACCGGCTCGGTGGACGTCTCCTTCGTGCCGCAAATCGAGGGCGCGGTGATGGCGATCGTGCCGGATGGTGCACAGGGCGTGTGGGCTGGCGGACGCTTCGATTCCGGCGCGCTGACAGGCTCGGGATTCGCGCGTTTCCCACAAGCCTTGGGCAGCGCCGCGCCGACGTATCCGGCAGAGATCGAAGCTGCCGGCACCGTGAGGGTCATGAAGCTGGAGACCGGCGGTTCCGCATGGATCGTCGGCGGCGACTTCGACCGCGTGAATGGCACCACCCGCCGCGGGGCCTTCCGCCTCACCACCGCCGGCGCGGTGGACAACGCATGGAACCCGAACCTCAAGGGCAACTTCCCCATCGTCACTGGCGTCGACAATTTCACCGCCAGCAGCGACCTCTTGCTCGCCGGGCAGTTCGAAATGCCGGACGGGCTCTACAACTGCATCCGCGTCAATTCGACCAACGGCACCTGGAACCCCAGCTTCCACCCACAGCCGGACAATCTCGTGAACTGCCTGCTGAAAAATGGCAGCGGCTGGATCATCGGCGGCAATTTCAAGTTCGTGGACGGCTTCACGCGCCCCTTCCTCACCCGCTTCGATTCCACCGGCGCGATCGATGGCACCTTCAATCCACTTCCTAACGGACAGGTCCATTCGCTGTATGAGATCGATAGCGAAGTGTATGTCGGCGGCGAGTTCACCACCTTCGGCGAAGGCCAGACGATCCGCCAGGCCCCCTACCTCGCACGTCTGTTAGGAAACGTGCCGGATCTCGCCTGGCAGCCACGGCCGAATCAAGCGGTCTTCGCGATGGCAAGCGATGCCAACACCCTCTTCGCAGGCGGCCGCTTCACCCGCATGGCGCGCACGCCACGCGCGAATCTCGCGCAGCTCCCGCTCGGCGGAGCAGGCACCGCGACTTCCTGGAATCCCGCGCCGAACAACACCGTGAACACCCTGCGCATCAACAACGGCGCACTCTACGTCGGCGGGGCATTCGATAGCATCGCGAACTATGTCTGGCGGCGCATCGCACGTTTCCCCCTCCCCTCGCTCGCCTTGGACACCTCCTTCTTGACCAGCGCCGAAGATGGCGTGGTCACCTCCATCGTCTCGGATGGCAGCACCGGCCTGATGGTCGGCGGCAGCTTCACCGGCTGGGACAATGTTTTCACCAAGCGTACGCTCGTGAAGATCGTGCCCTCCGGCGGCGGTCCATCCTTGATCGTGACACCGCCTCCACCTCCCGAGCAAACGGACGATCTCTTCCTCGATTACTTCGGCGCGGGCACGAACTGGTATAGCCCGACCCAACCGATCAACCCGGCGGCAGGTCTCGGAATGGTCTGGACTGAAGGCCACAACCAGAGCCGCCCCGTGGCCCGCGTCCAGTGGTCCACTGACCTCGTGAACTGGCAGGAGAGCGGTGACACGGCCGATGGCGTCGAGCGCACCATCACCATCGCGGCTGACGGCGACCAACGCGTCGCATGGATCAGCCCGGCACCCTCCAGAGTCTATTTCCGCCTCGTCCTCACCGCAGGCACAGCCCCCGCCGCCCAACCACAATGAACGCGCTCCGCTCCCTGATCTCCGGCGTGCTCGCGATCTGTGGTGGCCTCGCCATGGCAGCTCCGCCGGCTAATGATTCCTTCGCAAATGCCAGCGTGCAAAACGGCAGCTTCTGGCTGGCGAGCGGCACGCTGCATGAAGCCACCAGCGAAGCGAACGAGCCGATCCTCAATGGCTATCCCAATGGCCAGACCGCGTGGTGGAAGTGGACCGCCACCGAGACCGGCACCTTCCGCGTCCGCACCTGGGGCAGTGAGGCGGATGTCATGCTCGGCCTCTACCGCGGCAGCACGCTCGATAACCTCCGCCTGATCTCCTACGCCAGTTCCCACTTCGAGCGCGCGCACTCCGCGCAGGCGACCATGGATGTGATCGCGGGGAATACCTACTTCATCCAGGTCCACGGCACGGACAATCTCTCGCCGCTCTCGACCAGTGACGCGCTGCTCCCATCGCGCGTGCAGGTTTCGCTCACCCGCGTTTCAGGCGCGATCGCACCGGTGAACAATAACTTCGCCTCCGCCACCATCCTGACCGGCACGAACACGGAAGCCACCGCCTCTAACAGTCTCGCCACTTCGGAAGCAGGTGAACCGCTGGACATCACCGACAATGCGGGCAATACCATCTGGTTCTCGTGGACCGCGCCCAGTTCCGGCACCTTCAATATCGACACCCAGCGCGGCGATTTCGATAGCATCGTGTCCGTCTACACCGGCAGTGCGGTCAATGCCCTCACCCGGATCGACTACGCCAGCGATACCTTTGGACTCGCCCAGGGCCAGGCCTTCGGGGGCGGCAGGGTGAACTTCAAGGCTACCAGCGGCACCACCTACCGCATCCAGCTCCAGGGGGCCGTGGTTAATAGCCTCGCCGAGCATGGTGTCTGCCGCCTCCTGCTCCAGCCGGTGACGCCACCTGCCAATGATGATTTCGCGAACGCCACGGTTCTAACAGGTAGCGCACCCTCCGGCGACGGTTGGACCACCTACGCCACCCGCGAGGCCGGAGAACCTGCGGCGAGGCTGGATGAATCGAAGTCGATCTGGTGGAACTGGACCGCCCCTTCCACCGGCGTTCTGGCCGTGGCGATGATGGACGGCACCGTGGAACCCTTCACCGGTTCCGCGGTCAATGCCCTGACGCTCCTGCCAACCGACCCACGCTCCGGCACAAGGCCCACACTGGGAGCCGCGACCTTCTTCTATCAGGTCACCTCCGGCACCGTCGTGCGCCTGCGCGGTGGCGAGGAAGACAACCGCGTGCGCTTCTCACTGCGGATGATCTCATCCCCGGCTCACGATGACTTCGCGAATCGCCTGCTCCTCTCCGGTCCAACGGCGACGAATACCACCGACTTGGAATTCGCGAGCTGGCAGGTCAATGAGCCAAACACCGATGCATTCGGGCCGCCAAGCGTTTGGTATCGCTGGATCGCTCCATCCACCGGCCGCTTCGTGATCGATAGCTCGGGCAGCGCCCAGTTCAACCGCGTGAAGGTATTCACCGGAACGGTGCTCGCTTCCCTCACCGGAGTCGGCACCGAGAAGCTCGGCTCCACCGCGGGCAATACCTTCGGCCGCATCATCCTCGATGCCACCAACGGCACCGAGTACGCGATCCAACTGCGCCGCGAGAACAACTACAGCGGCAGCGCGAAGCTCAACATCCACGCCATCGCATCGCCCGCGAATGACAACTTCGCGAACGCCACCAACATGACCGGCAGCGCGTGGACCGCCACCGGCACGAATGTGGATGCCAGCCGTGAGGACGCAGGCTTCGAGCCCGTCACCACCTTGAGCGACTCCCTTGCTTCATCCACCGTGTGGTGGAAGTGGACCGCCCCGGCCACCGGCCGCTACCGCGTTTCCCTCGCGGGCAGCAGCTTCGATTCCGTGCTGGGCATCTACACCGGCAGCACGCTGAGCACTCTGACCCGCGTCGCCCAAGACCAATCGAGCGGATGGAATAGCACCGGCGCAGTCTTCCTGAATGCGACCAATGGCACGCAGTATTTCTTCCAGGTGGATGGGAACTTCTTCCAAGAGGGCAGCGTGCAACTCTCGATGGCTCCCGCGGTCGCCCCGCCGAATGATGCTTTCGCAAATCGTCTGGTCTTGAGCGGAGCCGCAGTGACGGCCAGCGGAACGGTCACCGCCGCCACCGCGGAAGCCAGCGAGCCCGTCATCGGCAACGCTGGCAACAGCGGGCACTCGGTGTGGTATGAGTGGACCGCCCCCTCCAGCGGGAAGGCACTGATCCGCGTGACCGCCCCGAAGTTCGTTCCTGCCTGGGGCCTCTATTCAGGCACCGCGGTGAACTCGCTTTCGCCATTCGTCAGCGCGGGCTCGGGAGCCGCATCAGCCACGGAGAGTACCACGCAATTCGCCTACAACGTCAGCTCGGGCTCGAACTACAAGATCCTCGTCGACGGCAATCCAACCGACACGGGCAACTTCACGCTCTCCATCACGATGTCCGCTGCGCCGCTGAACGACAACTTCGCCGCGCGCACGGTGATCAGCGGCAATGTCGTTCGGACGAGTTCGGACAATGTCGGCGCGAAGAGCGAGGCCAGCGAGCCTTCCCACGCAGGCATTTCGGCGACGAATTCCGTGTGGTGGGAGTGGACCGCGCCCGCCAGCGGCCTCGTGACGCTCGATACGAATGGCAGCACCGCTTCCGCGCGACTGGCCGCCTACACCGGAAGCGCCCTCGCATCGCTGTCACCAGTAGGCTCGGCTGTGAGTGGTTCGCCATTCACGACCCTGACCTTCGCGGCAGTCGCGGGCACCAGCTACAAGATCGCGGCGGATTCCACCGACACGGCGCGCGGGCTGGTCATTCTCAATCTCGTGGCCTCTGCCGCCGCACCCTCCAACGATGCCTTCGCCAACGCCATCGTCTGGAATGCCGACCAAGGCGAATCCCTCGTCTATCCACGCGGTGCCAGTGCCGAAGCCAGCGAACCCGCACCCGGTGGCCGTGCCGCCGCGAAGTCTCTGTGGTGGTCGTGGACCCCGCAGACCACCCGTCACGCCCGCATCTGGATGGAAACGGAAAGCGCCGGCCTGCTCGCGCGCCTCGCCGTCTATCGCGGCTCCGCCTTGAATAGCCTCACCCCCATCGCCGCCCAGACCAGCGACGCTCGTTGGGGCCGCCTTGAATTCGATGTACTCGCTGGAGAGACCTACCGCATCGTCCTTGATACCCCCTCCCTCGCCGCCGATCCCGGCTGGGTGAAAGTGGGAGCCGTGCCGGTGAATGGAAATTCGGACAATGCCTTCCTTTTCGCTCCCACCGCATCTCCCTTCAATGTGAGCACCACCGGTGCCTATGAAGCGGATCCCGCGCAGGCTCCCACCGCACGTCGCACGCTCTGGTGGGCATGGCAGCCGGATGTCTGCGCCCGCATGGAGTGGCGCGCCATCGGTGCCCCCGGCAGCGGCACCACCGTGAGCGTCAGCACCCTCGGCAGCGGACAACCCGTGCCGGGATCGGGTGAAGTCACCATGACCTTCGACGTGGTGCCGGACCAACTCTACTTCTTCAGCGTCTCCACCGTGATGCCGGGCCCCTTGCAGGTCCAGCTGCTCCAAGCCCCCGCCCAGTCTCCTCCCCCAAACGATCGCTCCTATAGCGCTCTGAACATGGCCGGTGCCTCATGGTCGATCCCGGTGACCCTCGGCACGGAAACCGAGAACCGCCTCTACTGGCGATGGACCGCTCCGGCCACGGGTATCGCACAGGTGAAGCTGGAGGGCACGCTCGCAGAGGCCGATGCGCTTCTCGCTTACGCGGATGGTGTCAGTCCGATCGCCGCCGGTGCCAGCCGCACCAATGGCGGCGCTCCCATCATGCGCCTCTCCAGCAACGCGGGACAGCAATGGGTCTTCGTCTCGCAATCCTCCTTGCGCCGCACTCGCGCCGCCACGCTCTCGTTGGTCTCGCCCGCTCCCGGCGCAGCACCCGCGAACGACAACTGGGAAAGCGCCCAAGTCCTCGCCGCCGCCTTCACCACGATCAACGGCGACATCACGAACGCATCTTGCCAGCCCTACGAGCCGGATCACTCGAACTCGAATGGCACCGGCGGCGCAACGCCCTATCCACCGGGCCGCTCCGTCTGGTATGACTGGACACCCGCGACCACCGGCCCGGTCAGCCTGCGCCTGCAATCCTCCGCACCGCTCGCCTTGCAATTGTATCGCGGCACCACCCGGCAGGAGTGGCTGACCTCCGGCTTCCTCGCACCGAACTCGCCCGCATTTACGGCAAACGTAGTAGCAGGCCAGACCTACCACATCGCGGTCGCCACCCGACCCTACAACGAGCAGACCGGCACCTTCGCCCTCTCGCTCGGCGGCCCGTCTAACGATGCGTTCGCCAATGCGATCACCCTTGGCGCCAGCCCGGCGACCAGCAGCATCGAAAGTGCGGGAGCCACCATAGAAACCGGCGAGCCCGGATACGCCACCACCTTGAATCCATCAAAGGCCAGCCTGTGGTGGAAGTGGACCGCGCCGAACGCCAGCGGCGTGTGGATCGATACCCTCGGCAGCGAATACGACACCGTGCTCACCGTCTTCACCACCGATCCTCCCACCATCCCCGCCATCCTCACGGAGAACGACAACGCCTCCACCCTGACCGGAGCAGGAGCCAGCATGGTGGCTTTCAAGCCCGTCTCCGGACAGACCTACTGGTTCCGCGTCACTCGCGCCCCCACCGACACCGGCAGCAACGGAATCGCTCGCATCAATCTCTCCACCACGCCTCCAAACCCGGACCCCTGGCAGCGCTGGCTCGCCTCAAAGCCCGCTCTCAGCGGACCCAATGCCCTGGAGAACGCCGACCCTGACAAGGACGGCTACGACAACCTCCTCGAACTGACCTTCGGAAGCGATCCGCTCGCCAACACCACATCACCCATTTCGTCCTCGATCACCCCGCAGGGTTTCCAAATCGAAGCCCTGATCGATCGCACGGCTCTCTCCGGCCTAAACGGCATCGCGCCCATCGATGTCTCATGGGAGGTCTCCTACAACCTCACCACCTGGCTCCCAGGCCCCGCCGCGACCATCATCGGCACCCAAGGCCCGCTCACCCGCGAGCGCATCATCCTCCCCTGGAACGGCCCCCGCTTCGCACGCGTCGTGGTCCGTCGCACCCACTGAAAAACCCGCGCGCGCCTCGAGCGAACCTTCGGCCTTGATCCATTTCTCTGCCCCGTGCTCTCTCCTGCCAGATGAAAGTCTTCACGTCGCTCTGGCGCGTCTCCCTCTATCTGGTTGCGGCCTTGGGATTTGCCCGGGCCGACCCGATTGAAGTCGGCCAGGTCCGCGGCTTCACACCCGGCATTCATGGCGCCGTGGAACTCGTCTTCCAATCCGAGGTCGGGAAATACTATCAGGTCCAGATCAGTGCCGACATGGCGACGTGGGACAACGAAGGCTATGCCGTGAAAGGCACCGGCGGCCAGGTATCCATCCTCGCTCGCACCCGGAACCTGCCCTCTGCCTACTTCCGCCTCCGCGACGATGGCAGTGCCGAAAATGCCGCTCCTCTCGCCACCGTGCAGCCCACCGCCGCCGACACATTAGCGGCCTTGCAGGCGATGAATGCCGCACAGCGGGAGAGCGCGCTGACCGCTATCCAAGCCGCTGGCACCGCCGATCTCCCGCTCAATGGCTCCCGCTTGCTCAGCACCCCGCACGCCTTCGCGAAGCTTCAATCAGGCCGTCCCCTCCGCATCTTGCCGGTCGGCGACTCCTTGGCGCTCGGCTTCGATATCGGGCCACTCATGGCGAAGCGCGGCTTCATCGGCCTTGATGTGCCGGATGCCCTCAAGACCGGCACCGTCACGAATGTGAACAGCGAGTTCACCTCGTGGGTCACGGGAAACCTGCAGCGTTTCGCTCCCGGCAGCGCCGGCGAGTTCGTGCCAAATGGCCTACTTGGCTTCAATGGCTACACTCAGGGAAACCGCGCCGCCATCGCCTACATCGCCCGTCCCGGTGCCGGCACTTTCCGCCTTCGCTCGAAAACTTCCGATGGCACGCTGGCCGTGCTCGCCGCATCCATCGACGCGAGCAGGGATGCCACGGGCAATCCCGTTTCCGTGCCCACCGGCGTCGTGAAGGAATTCGCCCTCCCGACTTCCACCTTCCCGGCTTTCCGCCTGGTCATGGACAACGTCACAGTCGGCAATGTGGATGTCATCTTCGGCGCCATCGTTCCCACCTCCGGCGGCGGCGCCATCGAGATCCGGAATGAACTGGCCATCCGCGGTGGCCTGGAGATCACGGACTCCCTGCAAACGCCCCCGGCGATTCTCACGCCCATCTGGTCATGGCTCGCCCCCGATCTCGTCTTCTCGATCTGGGCGGATGCCGGATCGAATTGGGAAGCTGGCGGCGCATGGCGCACCTACTACACCCGCCTTCTTGCAGCTTGTCCCGACTGCGACTTCGTCCAGATCACCCGGAATCCATCCAGTGGCGAAGACACCGCCGTGGACACTCAGGTCGCAGCAGAAAAAGCGTGGGCCATCGAGACGGGCGAATGTTTCATCGACGTGAACTCTCTCTTCGGCGGCAGCTTCGCGAACGCGCAAGCCATGGAAGTGATGGCGGACAACCAGCATCTCAATGCAACCGGCCAGCTGCTGCGGAACCGGCATATTTGGAAGACCTTGCCACTCGGCCAAGAGCAACTCGGTGCCTTCGGTCCGAACCGGGCATTCCAAGCCATGTCCCAACCCGACGACACGCCGGCATTGAAGGTGAGTCGCCAACTCGCCCTCGCGGCCGGCCTCAGTATCTTCGATGGAAATCAGACGATCCCGTGGGACTACTGGGACATTTCATCATGGTCTCGCGTCATGACCTTCAAGCGAGGCAACGACACCTACTTCACGTTCTCCGCAGCGCCTGACGGTTCAGCGGGCTTCTATGGATTCGATACCGCCCTGCTCGGAAATGCCTCACGCCGCTGGCGCGGTTACTTCAGCACGGCGAATCTCTCCAACTACATCGAAGGCACCGAGCAAGCCGCGCCTCCCGCTCCCCCCGCCGATGGCTTCCGGATCTACGCCGAAGACAATGGTGCCGGAAAGACCCGCCTCATGGTGAGGTTCGCAACCGGCGCCCCCCAACAGATCGCCATTCAGCCCAAGCGGTAACCCGGCCCTTTCTCTACGCAAGAGGCAGCCCGGCGATGTAGGCCTTTGAAGGTCTCTCGGTGCATGGCATCCGATAAAGGAGTCTTGAGCAGGAGAAATTTTCTCCCACATCTCAGATCTCCAAAAGTTCTCTCTCCATGAGAGAGAGTCGGGGCGGCCAGATTCGAACTGACGACATCCTGCTCCCAAAGCAGGCGCTCTACCAGGCTGAGCTACGCCCCGTGACGCGACGGTCGGGCGGGACCATCCACGGACCGGACCGGGCTGGCAAGACGAAAGCTTACCTTTCCGGTCTTTATCCGCGGTCCCTTGAAATCAGGAGGGTTCTTCGCCTTCCGGGCTATCGGTTCCTTCGTCGTTGGAGGCTTCGGAGGCTCCGCCGGATTCGTCTCCCGTCAGCACTTCGGTTTCTTCCCCGACAGCATCTTCGCCGTCCGGAATGACGATCGCGATGTCCTGCAGCTTCTCGCCCTCCTTGAGCGTGAGCAGCTTGACGCCCTGCGCGACACGACCCGTTTCGCGGATCCCCTTCTCCCCGCCGACCTTGATGCGGATGCTCTGGCCGGTGGAAGTCATGAGCATCAGCTCGTCTTCCTCGGTCACGGTGAGCGCCCCCACGACCGGACCGGTCTTGTCGGTCACGTTCATCGTCTTGATGCCGATGCCACCGCGCGATTGCAGGCGGTAGTCATCAAAGGGAGTGCGCTTGCCGAGACCGTTTTCGGAAGCCACCAGCAACGTCGATCCTTGGGTGACCTTGGCGAGTCCCACAACGAAGTCTCCTTCGCGCGGACGAATGCCCATGACGCCAGCGGACGCGCGGCCCATCGAGCGGGTGTCATCCTCATGGAAGCGCAAGCTCATGCCCTCGTGGGTCACCAGCACGACTTCGTCCGAACCCGAAGTATGGCGGACACCGATCAGCTCGTTCTCCTCCTCAAGGATGATGGCGGTGAGACCGGCCTTACGGTAATTGCGGAAGTCATTGATCAGCGTCTTCTTCACCTTGCCGCTGCGGGTGGCGAAGAAGATGAAGCCGGCATCTTCACGGAAGGTGACGTCGTTGCCGTTCTCATCCGTGGTCCGCTCCAGGCGGAGCAGCGCGGCGATCTTCTCGTCCGGCTTGAGGTCCAGCACGTTCTTGATGCTACGGCCCGTGGAAGTGCGCGAGCCTTCCGGCAAGCCATAGACACGCTCCACGTAAACGCGGCCCGTGTTCGTGAAGAACAGCAGGTAATCGTGTGCCTGGACACTGAAGAGGTGCTCGATGAAATCGTCCGCCTCGTCCTTGGCCGTGGCCTTCGTCTCCATGCCCTTGAGGCCTTTGCCGCCGCGACCTTGCAAACGATACTCGCTGGCAGCGGTGCGCTTCACGTAGCCACGATGCGAAAGCGTCACGATCATCGCATCGTTCGCGATGAGTTCTTCCATCGCGATCTCGCCGGCTTCGGCAAGGATCGGGCACTTGCGCGGAGTCGCGTGCTTCTCCCGGATCGCGCGCAGCTCGTCCTTGATGATGTTCAGCACGCGCTCTTCGCGAGCGAGGATGTCGAGCAGGTCCTTGATGGTCTCCAGGATCTCATCGTATTCACCCTTCACCTTGTCGCGTTCGAGGCCGGTGAGCTGATAGAGGCGGAGCTCGAGAATCGCATTCACCTGGCGCTCGCTGAAGACGTAGCGGTCGCCCTGCACCGCGGGCTGCGAACGGATCAGGATGCCCAATCCTTCCGCCGTGGCGGTGGAGAATTGATAGGCCGCCAGTCGCTCGCGGGCCTCGTCGCGGTTCTTCGAGTCGCGGATGATCTTGATAAAGTCATCCAGGTGACCGAGCGCGAGCAGGAAGGCTTCCAGCAACTCGGCGCGTTCTTCGGCCTTGCCCAAGAGGTAACGCGTGCGGCGGATCACCACCTCGCGACGGTGTTCGATGTAGGCATCGATCACTTCCTTCAGCGAAAGCTGCTTCGGGCGGTTCTTATGAATCGCCAGCATGTTCACGCTGAAGGAAGTCTCCAGCGCGGTGAGCTTGAAGAGCTGCGCCACCACGACCTGCGCGCGGGCATCACGCTTCAGTTCGATCTCGATGCGCGTCTCCTCGTCGGAAAGGTCGCGCATCCCGGAGATGCCGGTCAGCGTCTTCTCATTCACCAGCTCCGCGATCCGCTCCTGAAGCACGGCGCGGTTCACGCCATACGGAACCTCGCGGATCACGATGAGCGACTTGCCGTTCTCGTTCTCCTCGATCTCCACCTTGCCGCGAAGGCGCATCGAGCCGCGGCCGGTGCGGAAGTATTCCTCAATGCCGCGGATGCCGCGGATCTCGCAGGAAACCGGGAAGTCCGGCCCCTTGATATACTGCATCAGCTCCGGTAGCGTGATCTCCGGATTGTCGATCTGCGCGCAGATGCCATCGATCACTTCGCCGAGGTTGTGCGGCGCGAGGTTGGTGGCCATCCCGACTGCGATGCCGGTGCCGCCATTGACCAGGAAGTTCGGGAAAGCAGACGGAAGCACCGAAGGCTCCTCCAGCGAGCCGTCATAGTTCGGCTGGAAATCGACGGTGTCCTTGTCGAGATCCTCCATCATCGCCATGCCGAGGTGATGCAGGCGAGCCTCGGTATAACGCATGGACGCCGCAGCATCGCCTTCCACCGAACCGAAGTTACCCTGACCATCCACCAGCATCTCGCGCATCGACCACGGCTGGCCCATGTTCACGAGCGTCGTGTAGATCGATTGGTCACCGTGCGGGTGATAGTTACCCATCGTTTCACCGACGATCTTGGCGCACTTCACGTGAGCCTTGCCCGGCGTCACGCCGAGCTGGCGCATCGCGTAAAGCACGCGGCGTTGCGAAGGCTTCAGGCCATCGCGCACATCCGGAAGCGCGCGCGAAATGATGACCGACATCGAGTACTCAAGGAACGAACTCGAAAGTTCCTCGGCGACGTTGATGGGCTTGATGGATTCTTGAGACATGGGCTGGCCGGTGATCGGAGATCAGGGGTCGAACAATAAAGGGGGCGACGAAAAGGCGATCAGACGTCGAGGTTTCGAACGTTGAGCGCGTTGTCTTCAATGAAACGCTTACGTGGCTCGACGATGTCGCCCATGAGGACGTCGAACATCTTGTCGGCCTCGACGGCATTATCTTCATCCAAGCGGACACGGAGGAATTGGCGGGTCTCCGGATCCATGGTGGTTTCAAAAAGCTGCTTGGCGTTCATTTCACCAAGACCCTTGAATCGCTTGATCTGGACGCCACGGCTGGCGATTTCCAAAACCCGCACGAGGACTTCCGGCAACGAGAACACCGGATGCACCTTCTGCTTCTCGCCATCCCCTTCGAGCAACTCGAAGAGCGGGGTGTCATCGTCCGAGAACTTCGTGGTATCGATGCCGCTCTCATTGAGACGGCTGAAGATCCTGGCGACTGCGTGGGACTCGTGAAGCTCGTGGAGATTCGCGCGGCGTGACGGACCGGCATGCGCGGCATGATCTTCCTCGGTCAATGGCTCATCGAACAGACGAAGATCGCGGTTTTCCGCAGCATAGGCACGCAGCGCTTCCTCGTCGGCGAAGTAGAGAACACTCTCATCATTGCCGATGCGCACACGCACCATGTATTCAGGAAGATGTCCGTCACGACGGGCGGCGAGATATTCCTTGAAGCGACCCCCATTGCCCTCGATCGAATTCGAGTAGCGGGAAAGCGCGGACAAGTTCTCAAGGATTGTCTTGAGCTCGTCCGGCGAGAAGCTGCGCGATTGATCCTGCGTGCGCAGTTCCACTTCGCTCGACCCCAGCTCGATCAGGATCTTATTCAGCTGGTCATTGTCCTGCACATACTCGGAGCGCTTCTTGCGCGTCACGAGATAGAGCGGCGGCTGCGCGATGTAGAGGAATCCTCGCTTCACCAGCTCCGGCATGTGACGGCAGAAGAAGGTCAGCAGCAGCGTGCGGATGTGCGAGCCGTCGACGTCGGCATCGGTCATGATCACGACCTTGTGGTAGCGGACCTTGTCGATGTTGAAGGAGCCATCCTGGTCACCATCGCCAATGCCCGCACCAATCGCGGTGATCAGGTTCTGGATTTCCTTGTTCTGCAGCGCGCGATGCAGGCGCGCCTTCTCGACATTGATGAGCTTTCCGCGCAGCGGCAGGATGGCCTGCGTGCGGCGATCCCGGCCTTGCTTGGCCGAGCCACCTGCGGAGTCACCTTCGACAATGTAGAGCTCGGACTTCGCCGGATCGCGCTCGGAGCAGTCGGCCAGCTTGCCGGGCAGGCCACCGCCGGAGAGCGCCGACTTGCGGACCGTCTCACGCGCCTTGCGAGCTGCTTCACGCGCACGCGCTGCATTCAGCGACTTCTCGATGATCTTCTTCGCCAGCGCCGGGTTCTCGTCGAAGTATTGGACGAGGCCTTCATAAACGATCGAGGAAACCACGCCCTCAATCTCCGAGTTCACCAGCTTGCCCTTCGTCTGCGACGAGAAGCGCGGGCTCGGCATCTTCACCGAAATCACGCAGACCAGACCTTCACGGACGTCATCGCCTGTTAGAGCGGCATCCTTTTCCTTCAGGATCTTGTTGGCCTTCGCATACTGATTGATGCCGCGGGTCAGCGCGGTGCGGAAGCCGGTCAAGTGAGTGCCGCCGTCCGCGTTCGGAATCGAGTTCGCGAAGCAAAGGATCTGATCGTTATACGAGTCGTTGTATTGGAAAACGATGTCGGCGAAGACGTCTTCTTGCGACTGCTTGCCGTCGTAATCGATATCGATCTGGCGCTTGCCGGCAATGCTGACCGGATCGTCGTGGATGAGCGTCTTGCTCTTCCCGAGCTCGTTGACGAATTCGACGATGCCCTTCGCGTAGAAGAACGAAGTCTTGCGCGCCGACTCGGGCCGCTCGTCCTCGAGGTCGATGGTCAGGCCGGGATTCAGGAAGGCCAACTCGCGCATGCGCGTCGAAAGCCGGTCGAACTGGAACTCGATCGTATCGACGAAGATTGTCGCGTCCGGGAAGAAGGTGATCGTAGTGCCGGTGCGCTTCGGATCGACCTCGCCCACCACATGCAACTGCTGGGTGGTCTTGCCGCGCTCGAAGGAGATCGCGTGGACCTTGCCATCGCGATAGACCTCCGCCTTGAACCAATCGGAGAGCGCATTGACGCACTTGGCACCCACGCCGTGCAGACCGCCGGAATACTTGTAGGCCCCTTGGCCGAACTTGCCACCCGCGTGCAGGTTGGTCAGCACCAGTTCGACTGCGGGAATGCCGAACTTCGGGTGGATATCGACCGGAATACCACGGCCATTGTCCGCAACGGATATCGAGCCATCGACGTGGATCGAGACCTTGATGCGGTCGCAATAGCCGGCGAGATGCTCGTCGATCGAGTTGTCGAGAACCTCGAAAACGCAGTGGTGCAGGCCGCGCTCATCGGGGTCGCCGATGTACATGCCGGGCCGCTTGCGGACGGCCTCCAAGCCTTCGAGTTTGTCGATCTGGGCGGCACCGTACTCCTGGTCTCCGCTGACGTTCGTATCGGCCTTTTCAGGCTCCTGATGCTCTTCGGACATGGGCGCGCAAAAGGTCTGAAATGACCGCGCCCGAGACAAGGTTAGATTGCCGAAAACCTGTATTAAATCAGGCTATTTTCACCCTCATGCAACCGGCTATTTATCAGACGGTTATACCGCCCGAAAAAGCACCCGAATCAGGACATCGCGAGACACTCTCGCTGCCACTTCAAAAGCACGTCTTCCGGAGCCGCTTCACCGTCGGCGATCGACTCGATGATCGAGCGCGGGGCGATCAATGACCCATCGATATCAAGGGCAGCTGCCTTGGCATCACGGACCGAAATCAAAGCCGCCACACGGGCGTCAAACTCCGAGTCACGGCGCCTGCGCAGGCCGCGCGGCTTCTCCGGCCACTCCGCCTGATCCTTCGCGCGCGCGACGTCCAGGATCTCCGTGAGGCGCTTGCGGCGCTCAGGGCGATAGTGAGGCGGGATCTCGATCCGCTTGCCTGCCGCGAGCGAAAGACTCCAGTCAATGAGCTGGCGATTCGTCGCCACCATGAAGGACGGACGATCCCATGAGGCTGCCTCGCCATCGCGCCATTCCCATAGCGCCTTGAGGAAATTCAGACCGCAGCGGTCCAACCGGCCGGACCCCTGGATACGCCATGGATCACCACGGGTTTCATCCCGCTCCAGCACCTTGATGCGCGCCGCATCGCAGCTCTCCAGGAACCACTCGTAGCGCCCCTTCGACTGAAGCTCGGCGGAAATCTTGTCACCCATCGGCAGCAGGAAGTGCACATCATTGAGAGCGTACTCCATCATCTTCGGCGAGAGCGGGCGCTTGCCCCAGTCCGCCTTCTGCGAGGACTTCGAAAGCACCACCCCGAAGTAGAGCTCTACCAGATCCGCCAGGCCGAACCGCCTCACGCCGAGAAGCCGCGCACCAATCTGCGTATCATACACCGCCGGCGGCAGGGTCCCGAAGGTCCGCCGCAGCATGGTCATATCATAGTCCGCACCGTGCATCCACACGGTCCGCCCTTCCAAGAAGGACCCCAGTGGAGCCAGATCGCCGATCTCCAGCGGGTCGATCAGCACGTTTTCCCCCGCGCAGGAAAACTGCACCAGGCACAGCGACTCGCGGTAGCGGTGGAGGCTGTCCGCCTCGGTATCAATGGCACAAATGTCCGAGCCATCCGAGCGACTCAACAGTGCCGCAAGATCATCGGTGGTGCAGACCAAAACAGGGGAAGACATGAAGGACGAGCCGGGGAGAACATGGAAAAACTCCGGACCCCGTGGCGGGATCCGGAGTTTGAATTCAGAAACGTTTTTCGTGAAGCATGCAGCGTGGCAGCGACCGAAATCAGTTGATATCCACCGGCGTCAGCTTGACGGAAAGTTCCGGCAGCGGAGCGAGAGGGTCGGCAACCGGATTCTTGCTGCGCAGCACGATGTACTGCTTGGTCATGGTCACCGTAATCGGATTCAAAGGATCGAGGGGGAAATTGGCACGATCCGGATAGGGGCCGACAGAATCAACAATGCCCGTTGCCGGGTCGATGCGCTCGACCTGAATTCGAACGGTCCGTGAGGCGGTAGCGCCATCCTCAAAGGAAATCTCCCAGTCGGCCCCCGGCTTGATCCTCTTGGTCTTTTTCTTGAGGTTCTTCGGGTTGGTCGTGACCTCGGTGAATTCGTACTTCAGGCTGGTCCCCGTCAAAGCACGATAGGGAACCTTGAAGACGACGTGATTCGTGCCGTCAAGCGCAGCAGCCACCGGTCCGGTCGGCTTCAGCGCGGGATCGTTAACCGTCTCCGGCTCCACATCGGTCACGCGCAAGAAGCGCGCGGAAGCTGGCAGCTGAGGTTTGATCCCCGCGATGATCTCGGCTTGGGTCGGGAACTGGTAGGCGTATTCCTCGACATTGGTCATCCCGTCGCGGTCGAAGTCACCGGTCGGGCTGACATCGCCGGCAGTACCCAATGGGAACGCTCCCTGAGCCCAGCCGAGGTAGGTATCCACGAACCTCACCCGCATGCGGAACTCGCGCTTGGAACGGTCATAGGTGACGGCAGTGACCGGCAGCGTGCGCTGGTAGCGGAGGTCGATGACATTCTCATCACCCACTTCAAAGAAGCCAGGCGGCAGGGTGTAGCTCTGCACCGCGGGAGTCGCCAGAAGCACCGGCGTCTGCGGCACAGTCGGCGGGAATTCAATCCGGTCCTCAGACTTGTTCAGGATCGAGAAGTAGATCTGATCGCCCGGGACGATGTTGCTCGCGTCGTTGCCAGTCCAAGTAATCGTGCTGAGCGTGCGGGGATCCATCTGGTAGAATCCATCGTCGAACTGTCCGGAGGTGAACCGGAAGCCACCCTTGACGCGAGGATTCGAGCCGAGAGCCTCCACGTTCGGAACGATCGTCACCGCCATGTTCACGGGAACCGTGGTCGGGCTCGCCTTGCTCGGGAAAGCGAAGACGTAGCGTCCAGTCACCAGCTCCTCGTTCATCTGCTTCAGCGAGGCAGTCGGGGAACTCACCAGCACGCCTTGCACGGTATTCGTGCTGTTGATCGGCAGGAATCCGGAAGTCGTGGTGCCCGCATCGATATTGAGCAGCAGGTTCGGGTCGTTGCCGTTCGGGGTGATCTCCGTGAGCGTGATGGAATTGTCCTCTCCGCCGACGGAATAGACGGCCGCAACCTGGGCGTTCGCCTGGAGGGCAAGCCGGACGGTCGCTGCCCACTCCTCGGCGAACACCGGGACAGGCAAAAGGGTATCCGGATCAATCTCGACGGTGATGGTGATCGGTATGCTCACCGGAACCGGGAAATCAGCACCACTCACCGTGACGATCAGAGTGCCCGAAGTCACGATCGAGCCAGCCGTCACGGCAGTCTCAACCTGACGGACCGAGCCGTAGCGGCGCACCATTTCATAGAGCGCGATGTTATATTGCGTGACCTGCGGAGTGCGAAGATCATGGAACACGGTCACCGCACCATCACGGAAAACCCGCAGCGGGCGCGGAAGCTTGCTCGGCGGGCCGGAGACCAGCGAGCAGAGCTGCGGATAGGACGGCGCAATCGCGATGGCCGGAACCACCGTGTCGATCGACCAATACTGGTTCGCATCGGAGACACCGTCGCGGTTGAAGTCACCCCAAGCCACGAAGCCGGTGATGCCGAGGGCGCAGCCGAGGTGGGGGCCGTAGAAATAGAGCTGTGGATCGCTCGTGCAGGGCGCGAGGATAACAACACCGTCGCGCAGATAGAGATTCAACTCACCATGGTCGAACTTGACCGCAGCCGCGCTGGTCTGGAAGAAGCGCTTGTTGATTCCAAGCTCCATGTAAATGTCCGCACGCGCCGCAGTGAGGGATAGCCCGAGGAGCGTTGCAGCCGTCGAAAACAACCGGTGGGTTTGCATGTGGCGAAACCTTCCGCGTGCACTTCGCTTTGACAAGAAGATTTCTCCGCGCAAATTGCGTCGAATTCCTTGTTGTTTCAAGCGTCGCCACCTTTCCGCAACCTTTCGCGCGGAAGGGTGTTACAAGGCATTTACAGGGTGCATCACCACCACCGGTGAAGCTGTTTCGCCGCCCCTCCGGGAGTCCGTCAACGCAATCCGCGGAGCAATAGTTCGGCGTTCGTCTTGGTCGCCTTGAGATTCTTCAGCAGCGTATCAATTGCATCGCCAATCGGCAATTGGGCCAGTTGGCGGCGCAGGTCCAGCACCTTGAGGAACTCGTCCGGATGATAAAGGCGCTCATCATTCCGGGTGCCGCTCTGCGGGATATGGATCGCAGGGAAGATGCGTCGTTCGGCGAGCTCGCGGTCGAGCCGCACCTCCATGTTACCCGTGCCCTTGAACTCCTCGAAAATCACGTCGTCCATCCGGTTTTCCGTTTCGATCAGGGCCGTGGCCAGGATCGTCAGACTGCCGCCTTCCTCGACATTGCGGGCATTGCCGAAGAATTTCCGGGACTTCTGAAGCGCCACCGGGCTGATGCCGCCGCTGCCAATCGGACCACCCTGGTTGGCCGAATTGTGGCCGCGGGCAAGGCGGGTCAAGCTATCGAGCAGCAGCACGACATCCTTCCCCTGCTCCACCAGCCGGCGGGCGCGCTCGATGACCAGATCCGCGACCTGGGCATGGCGGCGGGGAGCCTCGTCGAAGGTGGAGGCGTAAACCGTGGTGCCCACGGTTTCCTCGAAATCCGTCACCTCCTCGGGGCGCTCGTCCAGCAGCACCACGATCAGTTCTACTTCCGGGTGATTCTTGCGGATCGCCTTGGCAATCTGCTTCAGCAGGATGGTCTTGCCGCCACGGGGCGGAGCGACGATCAGGCCGCGCTGGCCCTTTCCAAGCGGAGCCACCAGATCCAGCACGCGAACTCCCACCGCCTCCGGCCCGTCCGCTTCGAGGACGATCCGACGGTCAGGGAAGAGCGGAGTGAGCTTGTCGAATTCCTTCGGCACCTTGTATTCGGCGGCCGGGATTCCCTCGATTTCGAGGATCTCGACGGCGGAAAGATACTTGTCGCGGTCGCGCGGCGCGCGGATCCGCACCTTCACCCGGTTCCCCGCGCGCAGGGCATGGTCACGCAGCAGGTGGCCATTGACGTAAAGGTCATCCGGCGAGGTCCGGAAGCTGCGGGCCGGATCGCGGAGCATCGCGTAGTTCTCCTTCGCCTGCTCGACGATGCCTTCGCCAATCAGCACGGCCCCTTCGTTCGCGTAAAAGCTCAGCAGCTCGAACACGAGCTGGGTCTTGGGCGCACCCGGTGTGATTCGCGCGGGCACGGCCTCCGCCATCGCCAGCAGCTCGCCGAGCGGCTTGAGGCGGAAGGCATTGATATCGATGGTCTGGGGCAAGGGTGCTGCTTCCTGGACGGCCGGTGCGGCAGTTTCAGGGGTTTCAGGCAGGCTGGTATCGTCGCTCATGATGGCGTGGGATTGAAGGAAGCGCAGCCACTGCGCCTCGAGAACCGAGGGCGGTCCCTCGTTCCAAAAAACATGGTCGGCCCTGCGCAGCTTTTCCTCCTGCGGCATCTGCGCCGCGAGAATGGAAGCGATGGTGGCCTCGTCGAAGCCATTCCGCTCGCGGAGCCGCCGGTACCGGGTTTGGAGACCGGCCGCCACCAGAAGGTTTCCGTGCTGTCCGAAATCGAAAGCGTTCTCGAACAGGAGCGGAATGTCCGCCACGAACAGGGACGCCGGGAGTTTGCGGGCAGCCGCCAAAGATTCAAGACATTCCTCCCGCACCCGGGGATGAACGATTCCCTCCAGATCCCGCCGCGCCGCCGGGTCGCCGAAAACCGCCTGCCGCAGCGCCTGCCGGTTGATCGCACCGGATTCTCCCTCCACCCCTTCCCCGAACCGCGCGCGGACCCCGGAGATCACCACCGGATCACTCTCGTAGAGACGATGCACACAGGCGTCCGCATCGAAGATCACCACGCCCGGGCAAACTTCCGCGAGCACCCGGCAAGCGGTCGATTTCCCGCTGGCGATCCCACCGCTGAGGCCGAAGACAAGCACGCCCGAGAGTGAAGCGCGGGCGGTCCTCCGGGCAACGCCGAAATGACTGCAGGCCGGAGTCCAGTATTCCAGTAGGTATAGGAAACTGGACTTACCGGACTTCCCCACCGGCAGACTTTGATGGGCCCATCCGGCCTCCTGCCCACCCTTCCCTACAAAACAAAAAAAGCGGGCGGGGAAATCCCCGCCCGCTTTGGAAACATCACTCGGATGATTGGCTGTCTTACTGAGCCGGTGGCGGCGGCAGCAAGTCAGGGCCGGCAGCACCACCGCCGATCATGGCGGCTTCATTGGCTGGAGCCTGCGGAGCAGCATCCACTCCGCGAAGCGGACGGCCGGTAGCATCGATGATCTGCGCGGTCACGAAGATGATCAGGTTGCTCTTGATCCGGTTCTCGGCACGCGACTGGAACAGACGACCCACGATCGGGATGTCACCGAAGATCGGCACGCTGTCTTCCACCGTCTGCACGTCCTCGCGCATCAGGCCGCCAACTGCAACGGTGTAACCGTCATAGATGGTCAGCGCCGTGGTCACGCGGCGGGTCGAGAAGACCGGCATTTCGATGCGGTTTTCCGTGATGGTCACCGTGGTCGGGTTGCCGAGGAAGTCGGTCGCCGGGGATTGGATCGGGCTGCCGTAGTTGACGAAGCCTTCGAACTCGACGATTTCCGGTGCGAAGCGGAGGTCGATCACGAAGTCATTGCCACCGATGGTCGGCTCGATTTCCAGGGTGATACCGGTGTTCCGGGTCTCGAAGGACGTCGGAGTGGCCGGGGTCACTGGGAACGAGCTTGCGCCACCGCCGATGCCGCCGAGGCCGCCACCGTTGGTGAAGCTGCTGCCGATCGAGTTCGGAAGTTCCGGGGGCTCGTATTCGGTCGGGTAGATGAATTCGCGGATGATTTCGATCAGCGCCTTTTCACCGGAGCGAGCAGTGATGCTCGGAGCGGTCATCAGGTCGGTGCCCTTCTTCTGGGCGAGGCCGCGCATGATCATCTGCACCTGGCCGTCGGAGAACAGACCGGTCAGGGCTGCGATACCAGGAGCCGGAGAGGCGCTGGTGTCGGAGCGGTCGGAGTTGTTCAGGATGGCGTCGATGCTGTTGCGGTTGATCGCACCCAGACCGGAGCGGTTGCCCGCGGTCATGATGTTGCTCACGTCGGTGCTCGGATCGGCCGGGATACCCGGGATCGTCACGCCGGCGATTTCACCGATGAAGTCAGCATTGGTGCGGGACTGGCCGTTGCCGACCGTGCCACCGCTGGCGAAGACCTGGTTGGCGGAAAGGCCGAACGGCGAAACGATCCAGTCGAAGCCGAGCTCGTCGGTGTTCTCCTGGGAGATTTCCACGAACTTGGTGGAGATCTTCACCTGCTTCGGAGCGTCGGTCACCACCGATTGGACCAGCGACTCGATCATGTCGATGTTGGTCGGGGTGTTGCGGACCACCAGCTTGGAGCCGGTCAGGGTCGCGGAAGCACCGGCCACGTCAGCCACACCGCGCTCCTTGAGGAGATCGCCGATCTTCGGACGAGGCTTGATGCCAGCACCACCGGTGCCACCGCCGCCGGAAGCGAACGGATCATCGGCTGCAGCAGCACCACCGCCGCTGGCGCCTTCACCACCACCGAGGCGGGCAAGGAAGTCCGGCGGGACATTGAAGGTGCGGTTGATGAGGTCTTCACCGGTCTCCGTGGCAGGCACGAGAGTGACGGCGTAGTCGTCGACCTTGAAGCGCAGCTTGGTCTTTTCGCAGATGTAGCGAAGGACTTCCGAGAGCGGCACGTTGCGCAGGCTGAGCTGGTCGATGCGGAGGGCACCCGGATTGGCAGCGGCACCCAGGCCGGCACCGGCGTCGGCGTCCACGCCGGCGTCAGCACCACCGGAAGCGCGCGGCTTGCGGATGACGAAGTTGATGCCCTTCTTGGCCGGGTCGATTTCGGTGGTGTCGTACTCGGCGGCACGGACACGGAGGAAGTCGATGGCTTCTTCAACGGAGGTGTTGTCGAAGTCGATGACCGGGATGTTGATCGTGCGAAGCTTGGTGAAGATCGCGGTCGCACCACTGGTCGCGACGGCCGGACCGTTGCCGGTCAGGTCTTCGGTGACGAGCGGCGGCACGGCGAGTTCCCAGGCACGGTCCACTTCGGCGAGAAGCTGGGCGCGGGTCTGGTCGTAGGCAGCGCGGTAGTAATCCGCACGAGCCTGGGCGACCACTTCCATACCACGGCGGGCAGCCTTGTTGTATGGGTCGAGACGAAGGACGTCCTCGTAGGTCTTGTGAGCGTCGTCGAACTTGCCGAGGTTGTAGTTGCCTTCAGCGATGTACAGCTTGCGGCGAACTTCGTCGGTGTTCTGCGTGTGCTGATAGGTCAGCGCTGGGTTCGTGCGGATCGGATCGTCGAGATACTCGATCAGGGTCTTGGCCTGAATGTTGTTGGGATTCAGGGCGAGCACGTCATTGGCGAGCTGGCGGGCCTCGTCATACTTGCCAACCTTGCGGTAGCTCTCGCCAAGGGCAGACGAACCGTCGGCAAGCACCTGGGTGAGGTAGGTCCGGCGATCCTGGACCATGGGGGCATCAGGCAGCACGTCCAGAGCGGCCTTGTACTTGTCCACTGCCACCTTGTAGTCGCCCTTGGCATATGCCTCACGACCTTCGTCGCGGAGCTTGTCCGAGGTGGCGACCGCGTTTTGGCGGCGAATCATTTCTTTCTGGGCGAGTCCGCTGTAGCTGCCGCCGCCTTCTCCGGCGTTGGCGACTGTCAGCGTGACCGGCATCACGGCGGCCACTGCCAGTAGGGCGGCGACGGTGCTGCAGGTGCGATGCGTTGGCGTTTTTTGCATGGTTGGGGCTGTGTTCTGCCGGGCTAACCGGCGGTTGGGAAGCGCTATTTTCAAAAACAGTTTGATTTTGTGTTAAGGCGTGCCGCCCTTTGCAATGTCCTGGGTTTTGGTCTGTCCGTCGGCGTCCTTGTACTCGACCTGAATGCCTTCGGGCGTAACTTTCTTAAGCGTGTAATTCTTTTCGGGAGCGTCCGGCGGAAGCGCGAACTTGGTGTTCTCTTCGACCTTGAATTCCTTGCCCTTGTAACCAATGGCGCGGAGTTCCAGAACGGCGGTGCGGTCATAGTAGGCCGCGGCTTCCAACTCGGCGTCGGGCAGGCCAGCTTGCGACTCATACTTCTGGCCCACCTTGTTCGGCTTGAGGTCTTCGTAGTGGCCGACCTTCACCTTCTGGGTGAGCTTGGTCTTCTGGCTGGTCACCTCACGCTCGTCGATGCCGGTGAACTTGAAGCGATTGGCCAGGGCACCCTCCTTGAAGAAGGTGGCGCCGACATCGAGCATCTCGACGGCGCTCACGCGGTTCTCCACCTTCTTCTTGTCCGGGGTGCGGGCCGTGAGCTTGGGAGCCCACTTGCCGCTCGATTCGAGGCCGAACTGGACATACCACATGGTGGACTCGTCCTTGAGATAGGCCAGCTTGTCGATGAGAGCCGGGATGCTCTTGGGATCGATCGGATCGGTCTTGGCTTCGTACTCCTCACGATTGGTGAAGCCATCACTGTCATCGTCACGGCTCGGCGAGTCGGCGAAGGTCATGTTGGCACCGGTCTTGATCCACCATGGGTTGGGAATCCCCTCGTGAACCGGCTTCATCTTCGGGCTCATCGGGTCGACCGGGATGTTCGGATTGTTCTTGTCGGCAAACAACGGGATGCCAACGAAGAGATCGACGCCACGGCTATTGGCTTCGGCTTGTTCGATGACACGGTCGGACTTGAGCGAGGAAACCGCCTTGCTGGTGGCCTCCTGCTCGGGGATATCGATCTCTTTTCCACCGGTGGTGGAAGCGGTGCGGTTGAAGTCGGCTTCAACGGCATTGGATTTCATGAAACCCAGGCCGGCACACGTCACGGCAATCACGCCGCCGACGCCGAGCAGGATTTTTTCGAAGTTCTTAGGAAGCTTGGACATGGAAGTGACTGGGTTTGGAACTTACTTGCCCGCTGCCTCGGCTTTCGGAGCCGGGGTCGTGGCCTTGGTTGCTTCGAGGAACTGGATGATATCGATCCGCAGGAAGACGTTCACCTTCTCGGAGCCGAGCACCTGCTGGAGGATCACACCGTCACCCCCTGCTGCAGGAGCAGCGGCGGCGGCTGGAGCGGCCGCAGCAGCACCTGGCTTCGCGGCACCACCGGCGGCAGGAGCGGCTGGCTCCTCACCCGGCAGCACGAAGCCACCGGCACCACCGAAGGGATCCGCGGCAGGAGCGCCACCTTCCGGCTTCGCCTCGCCGTCCTTCTTCTCGAACGCACCATCCGCAGCGGTTGGTGCCTTGAGCTTCTCGTTGATCACCCGGATCGAGCGCACCACGTAGTAGTGCGTCTGCGAGTCATCAAGCGAGGAGATGAACTTGCGCACCGAGTTCTCGTTGCCGGTGAAGGCAATTTCGATCGGCAGCGCGCGGAAGGACTTGCCCTTGGCATCGAACGGCTTGCCCTCTTCCTCGACCAGTTTCGGGCGATGGATGTTGAGGATCTTGGACGGCCCGGCCTTGGCCAGATTCGCCATCAGCTCGCTGACTGCTTCCAGCTGATAGGTCAGGATGCCGGTGGCACCCTTCTCCGGTGGCTTGCCCGTGTATTCCTCGTCGCCGAGGAAGAACTCCGGTGGCAGTTCGGTTGCAGTCGGCCGCACTTCGCCAAAGGCCTTGGCGGCGAGCTCCTTCGCCTTCAGCAGGGTCTCGCTGAACTGCGCCGGCTCCACGTTCGGAGGCGTCGGTGCGCGGAACTTGTCGAAGGACTTCTGCAGCTCATCGACCGACTTCTGATACTCACCCACGGCCTTCTTCTTGGCCTGGAGGTTCGCGTCATTCGGGTAAAGCCTGCCCTTGGTGATGGTGTCCACCTGATCGGCGGCAGTGCCATATTCTTCCTTGGCCTTGTCATACGCGCCGTTGGCTTTGACGCCCCAGACGATCAAGCCTGCGGCGGCGACGGCGGTGATGCCGCCCAAGCCGGCGACGAAACGGTTTTCCTGGATCCAGCTCATGGTCGAGGTCTATAAAAGGGTTTTGAGATCAAATTACTTGATGGGAACCTCGCGGGAGAGCGGGATGACAACTTCGAAAGGAGCGGCGAAATCCGACTCCGCCGGAGCACTCTCGAGCTGCTTGACGATCTGATCGTCCTTCAGCGGCTCCTCCGTCTTCTTGCCCTTGGCATCCGTCACCACGGCGGTGAAGTTCAGGTGCTGGGGCTTCTCGCGGAGGTTCTTGATGAGGGTGTAGATCAGGTTGCTGCCTTGCGGATTGTCCTCACCACCGCGCCAGAAACCGCGCAGGCGGATGGCATTGGCGGTCGCAGGGATTTCCGGACCCGTCGGGGCACCGGGCTTGGGTGGCTTGGCACCCTTCGCGACGGGAACTTCCACCTTGATGTTCTCCACTCCGGTGACGCCGTAGCCGAGCGCGTAGAACTCGCTCTTCACCGTCGACTTCGACTTCTTGTTGTCTTCGGCGCTGCCGAGCGGGTTGTAGTTGAACACCGGATCGAAGTCCGTGATCCAGACGGAGTCGCTGGCGAAGCCGGCCTGGATTTCCTGGATCAGTTCCGGCCAGAAGGTGCGGTCAGCCTCGGCGTCGGTGTATTGGGTCGCGAGACCCAGCAACTGTGCCTGCTTCTTGAACTCCTGGTCGATCGGAGTCGCGACCCGCTCCAGCTCTTCCTTCTGGTCCGCCATCTTCTTGCTCTCGTCGGCAGCCTTCGAGGCAGCCACGCTCGAGAGACCCGCCCAAGCGGCGAGACCCACGAGCAGCGCGGCAGCAGCACCGAGATAGAACGGCTTCTGCTTCTCCGCGAGACGGGCGGCTTGGACCTTGGTCGGAACCAAGTCGATATTGACCGAGGACTTGCCGGTGGCACGCAGGCCCAAGCCGATGAGCTCACCCATCAGGTGGGCTTCGCGGCCGAGCTTGTCGGTATCCACACCCTTGCCGACGGCGATGGCCGCGACCGGGTTGAAGAACTCGACCGGCAGGTGGAGCTTCTCTTCGAAGAACTCCTTCGTGTAAGGCAGGTTCGCACCACCACCGGCGAGGATGATGCGCTTCGGCGCATTGCCACCCTGTTGGCTCCGGTAGTAGTTCGTGGTGCGGGCGATTTCCGCAGGCAGCTGTCCGAGGGCATTGCGGATGGTGGTGGCCAGCGCTGCAGTCGTTTCATCGAGCTGCTCGGTGTGGCCGCCGCCCAGCGCGACGAGACCGCCATGGGTCTTGTGGCCTTCGGCTTCGGCGAAGGAAACGCCGTATTCCTTGGAGATCGCGGAGGTGATCGAGACGCCGCCGCGGTTGACGCTGCGGGTGAAGAAGCGCTTGCCCTCGATGTAAAGCAGGTCGGTCGACTTCGCGCCGATGTCGATCAGCAGCACCGGTTCGGTGACATTCGCGTAAGCGGCGCGGAAGGCATTGTAGAGCGCCATCGGGGCCACATCCACCTCGGCGGTGGCGAGGCCGGTTCCGGTGACGGACTCGTTCAGCTCGTCGAGCGCTTCGGCACGGATCGCAACGATCACGACTTCCTTCTCACCGGCGCTTTCCAGGATCTCGTAATCCCAGACGACTTCGTTGAGCGGGAAAGGAACGTGCTGCTGGGCCTCGAAGGTGACCAGCTGTTCGATATCGTCGTCACCGAGCGGTGGCAGCTTAACGAAGCGCGTGAAGACCGACTGGCCGGAGACCGCGTAGCGGACCTTCGACTTGCCGGCCTTGAGGCGCTGGGTGAGTTGGCCGATCGCATAGCCGATCTGAGCCGGACGGGATGCTTCGGTGGCGGGATCGGCGAGGATCACTTCGCTATCATAGCCTTTGAGAACGAGACCGCCGTTTTTGGACGGTTCGAACACGGCCATGCTCACGCGCTGGGAGCCGATGTTGAGGGCAATTGAGGACTGTGTATCAGCCATGACGGGCTTTGGGAAAAAACGGGGTTTTGGCGTCGTAGAACGGGGACGCGGAAGACATCAAACCAAGACAACCCTGCGAATTACTTCTCGCGCTTGATCTCGGCGTAGCGATCCCACCAGAGCATCGAGAACGGGGTCTCATCCTTGTTGAGAAGCGGGAACTTGTCGCTCTGGTCGGAGAGGCTGCCGGAGGTCCACCAGCCTTCTTTCTCCTTCACGGCGGCCTGGCCGACCTTCTCGCCATTGACGAGCACTTCCACGCCCACGGCGCGGACGGCGCTCTTGCCGGCCTTGTCCTTGCCGGTCAGGCGCTTGATCGCGGAAGGCGACATGTAGACCGAGCTGAAGATCTCCTCGTCGATCGGGACGTTGATGTGCTCGATCGTCTTGGTGAGCTTGATGAAGCCCTTGCCATCCGGATTGGCCATCGCGACGTACCACTTCACGGTGACGGCGTCGACGAAGCCGATCTTCTTCTGTTCGGCATTCTGGGCGGGCAGCTTGATGGCGACTTCGACTTCGAGCCAATCCTTCGGCTTGAAGCTCTTGGCCTTGCCCGAATTGACTTCCGGGGACGGGATGTCGTCGAAAACGAGGGTACCCACTTCAGCCTTGCCTTGGGCATGAGCCGGAGCCGCGAGGAACGTGAGTGCGGCAACGGAAGCGGCGACGGCGGCGAGCGCCGTCCTACGGAATGAACGAGGACAATGTTTCATTGGTGGGCTTTCGGTTTTTGGAGAACTAGGGAATGCGTCCCCGGATTGACCAGAGAAAATCGCGCCGCCATGGAGAAAAATCCGTCAGGTATTTACATGGAAGGCGCGGAGCATCGACCGCCGCAGTTGACAGTGATGCGACCCCACGTTTGTGCTTCCGGCGTGCGCTGTCCACAAGTCATTCTAAGCCCCGCACAACCGCGGGTGGTCGGGAGTTTCGGAAATGTGGAAAGCCTAGCAGCCACCACCTATCAAGAGGCCCTAGCAGCTTGCGATCTGTTGGAGATCCGGCTCGACCTGTTGGAGATCCCGGAAACCCGCCCGTGGGCCCACCTCACCGGCATCCCGATGCTCTTCACCGCCCGC
Source organism: Luteolibacter sp. Y139 (assembly GCF_038066715.1). Taxonomy (NCBI): domain Bacteria; kingdom Pseudomonadati; phylum Verrucomicrobiota; class Verrucomicrobiia; order Verrucomicrobiales; family Verrucomicrobiaceae; genus Neoluteolibacter; species Neoluteolibacter soli. The sequence continues at coordinate 97,758 of NZ_JBBUKT010000017.1, forward strand.
CGCGGCGACGAGGGCGGACGGGGCGACCTGAGCGCCCTGCACCGCCGGGAACGGCTGGAGGCCGTGCTGGATGAGGCCGCGCTGATCGATGTGGAGCTGGAGTCCGTCCAGGAGCTGGAAATGGCCGAATTCCTGGAGGAGGCCCAGTCTCGGGGCGTCCCTTGGGTCGCCTCCTGGCATGATTTCGAGGGCCGAGCCGACTCCTTCGGAAAGATCCCGGCGATGGCCGAACGCGCCGCCGCCGCCGGTGCCGCGTGCTTCAAGGCCGCCATCCGCCTGCACGAAATGGAGGACGTCACCCGGCTCGCCAGCCTGCTCACCGGCACCCATCCCCTGCCCCTTTCCCTGATGGGCATGGGCCCGCTCGCCCCGGTTTCACGGCTGCTCTGCGCGCAATACGGCTCCGTCCTGAACTACGGCTTCATCGGCGATGCGCCCACCGCTCCCGGCCAATGGAGCGCCGCTCTCTTCAAGGAAGCCCTCGGAGCTTCGCAGATAAACATGGCCTGACTCGGCGGGCTTACTGGACGATTTCCACCGGAGCCTTCGGCAAGGCGTCCAGGAACAAGCGCCCATACCGCTTCGTTAGGATCCGGTTGTCCAGAATGCTCACCAGCCCGCTGTCCTTCGCCGTCCGGATCAGCCGGCCGACTCCCTGCCGCAGCTTGAGAATCGCCTCCGGCACGGAGTAGTCCATGAAGGGATTCCCACCCTCAGCCTCAAGCGCTTCCAAGCGCGACTGCGTGAGCGGATGATCCGGCACCGCGAACGGCAGCCGCGTCACCACCACATTCGAAAGCGCCTCTCCCGGCACGTCCACCCCGGTCCAGAAACTGTCCGTGCCAAACAGCACGCTGTGCACGTCCCGGCGGAATTCCTCCACCATCTTGTGCCGCGGCATCCCGTCACCTTGCACCAACAAGCGCCAGCCGCGGTCCTCGAAGTGACGCCTTAACTTCTCCGCCGCATCCCGCATCGTCCGGTAGCTGGTGAAGAGCACGAAGGCCTTCCCCTCGCTTGCCTCCACCGCCGCCCGGATCGCCTCGACCATCGCCTTCCCATACTGGGGACTCGCCGGCTCCGGCATGTTCTTCCAGATCCGGATCTTCATCTGCCGCTGGAAATCGAACGGGCTGCCGATGCACAGCGGCGGCACATCCTCCGCGCCCACCCGCCCGCGGAACCACCCCAGCAGCGGATCCCCCACCCCCAGCGTGGCGCTGGTCATGATGCAGCTCTTTCCCTCGCCGAAGAGCAGCCCGCGCAGCCGGTCCGCCACATGGATCGGCGCGGCGTGCAGGGAAAACAGGCTCTCGTCCCGGCCCGATTTCTCGACCCAGTGGACCATGTCATCGCTGCTCTGGTCGAGGAAGCAGCCGATCGCCCCGTGGGCCTCGCGCAGCTTCCGCGAAGCATCCTGGAGCTCGGCCTTGGTGGTCTCGCTTTCGACATCCGCGGCCAGCGCATCGATCTCCTGCCACAGCTTCCGCAGCGGCTCGGCGGCGCGGTTTGGCACCAGCTCCGGCTCTCGGACCCGCCATTCCTTCGAGTATTGCCCGAAGGTCGCCGCGTGCCCCAGATCGCTGAAAAACTCATCCGCCGCCTTCAGCGCCTCCTCCACTGCGAACAGCACCGAGGACTTCTTGAACGACCGCAGCGTGCCCTTCTTGGTCCGCGGATTATACAGCCGCTGGAGGTCGAAGCGCATCCCCGCCTGGCTCACCCGCAGGCCGAGCTGCACCGCCGCCACCTGCTCCAGCGTGTGCGCCTCATCCAGCACCACGAAATCATTCGGAAACAGGAAACCCGACGGCTTCTCCTGCTCCAGATTCTCCCCGGTATCCAGCAGCGCGAAGAACAGGGTGTGGTTCACCACCACCAGCTTCGCATCCGCCGCCGCCTTCCGGGCCTCCTGGTAAAAGCAATCCCCCTTCGGCCCGCAGTAGCGCGCCGTGCAGACGTGCGGCTCGGAGCAAACCTGCAGCCACACCTTCATCGACGGCTGGAATTCAAGGTCGCTCAGCGTCCCGTCCCGCGTCGCCTCCGCCCAGCGGCGGATCGACTCCAGCTCATCGCTCTCCGTCGACGTGAAAAGATCCCCCGCCTGCTCGCGCGCCCGCTTCAACCGCGCCGGGCACAGGTAATTCTGCCGGCCCTTCAGCAACACCGCCGGCAATTCCTCCCCGAGCAGCTTCCGCACGATCGGGATGTCCTTCCGCACCAGCTGCTCCTGCAGGTTGATCGTGTGGGTGGAAATAATCGCCTTCCGCCCCGTCCGCAGCGCATAGCGCGCCGCCGGGATCAGATACGCCAGCGACTTCCCCACGCCCGTCCCCGCCTCCGCGACCAGACAACGCTTCTCGATCAACGCCTCAGCCACCGCCATCGCCAGCTGCTGCTGCTCCGGCCGGAACTCGAAGTCCCGCGACCGCCCCATGCTCCCCTCCTTGGAAAAAGCCAGCCCGATTTCCTCGACGAAGGCGTCGGGCAGCGGCTGTCCCTCAAGGGTGGAAATCATGCGGACGGCATTGCGCCGGGACGACGCGGGAAAGCCAAGCGCCAATCAAAGAGGACAACGAAACGAACGAAATAGGCGAAATGAAGAAGCAGGGGATCGAACGGCCTTTTTTCGTCACTTTCGCTCGTTTCGTTGTCATCCCATTCTTCGAAACTCCGCGTTCTCCTCCGCGACCTCCGCGCCTTTGCGGTTCGTTCGTTCCACCTCCCACCCCCGTCCTTTACAAACGACCGTTCCACCGCATGCTCCCGGCCACGCCGTCGCCGTCATCTCATGCCGCGCATTCTCGTCCCCCTGCTCCTTGCCCTCGCCGGCGCCCTGCTTGCCCTGAAAATCGGGCCACTCGAGCAGGCCGCCGTTCAAGAGCAGCTCGATAATTTCCCCGACGTCCAGGCCCAGGCCCACCTGCTGCGCCCGGTCATCGCCGTCATCCTCTGCTTCCTGCCGGCCATCGGCGGCGTGCTGTATTATCTCGGCGACACGATGGCCCGCTACATCAGCCGCCAGTTCGTCTCGATCTTCGTGATCTGCCTGCTCGGCCTCTTCGCCGTCTGGCTGATCGCCGACCTCGGCGACAATCTCGACGACCTGAAGAACAGCAAGAACGCCATCGGCTACGCCGGACAGCTGTATCTCGCCCGGATCCCCGAGGTCATTCGCGAGCTGATGCCCTACTCGCTGCTGCTTTCCATCCTCTACTGCCTGGGCCGCCTCTCGCGCTCGCGGGAAATCGTGGCGATGATCCAGACCGGCCGCGGACTGGCCCGGCTCACGCTGCCGTTCTTCGTGGGCGGAGCCCTCGCCGCCGTCCTCTGCGCCGGCCTCAACTACCAATGGGCGCCCGCCGCCATCGCCGCGGAAAACGCCATCCTCCGCAAGGCCAAGGGCCAGGAAGGCGTCGCCGAACCCAACATCCGCTACCGGAATTTCGACGACCGCCGGCTGTGGATGATCGGCTCCTTCCCACAGGACTACCACAAGGGCGCCCCCTTGAAGCGCGTGACCGTCATCCAGGAAAATCCGGATGGCACCCTGGCGAAGATCATCTCCGCCAAGACCGCCGCCTGGTCGCCGCTGACCCGCAACTGGACCTTCACCGACCCCGAAGTCGCGGACTGCTCCGCCAAGACCGCACCGGACCAGGAATCCCCTGACTTCACCAAGGTCGAGACGCCGAATCCACTCGTCATGAAAGGCTGGAGCGAGGTCCCCGCGCAGCTCATCCGCCCCGGCCTGCCCGCCGCCCAGCTCGGCATTCCGGACCTGAATGACTGGCTCGCCGCGAATCCGCTCGGCACCTGGGCCAGCCGTGGCGGCCACCTCACCCAGTGGCACTACCGCTGGGCCCAGCCGGTGGGCTGCCTCATCGTGGTGCTCCTCGCCGTGCCACTCGGCGTCGTCTTCACCCGTCGTGGCGCCAGTGGCGGGGTCGCGGTGGCGGTCTTCCTCTGCGCCGGCATGCTGTTCCTGTCGAATGTCTGCCTGGCCCTCGGCGACTCGCGCCACCTCAGCCCGGTCCTCGCCGCCTGGCTGCCGAACTACATCTTCGGCATCATCGCCCTCTTCCTCTTCCAGCGCCGCCTCTCCGGCCGCCCGATTTACCAGACCATCCGCAAGTTCATCCCTGCGGAGGCGTGACCCACTGCCAGCGGTCAATCGTCAGCGGTCCTCGGGAACAGCCGTTGACCGGCCCGGACTTTCCGGGTCCACTTCCCCTGCCTTTCCACTGATCACTGACAACTGATCACTTCGGCACTTCTTCCATGGCCCTCCAAGAATCCTGGCACATCCGCTCCCGTTCCCGCGCCTGCGCCGCCACCGAGCGCTCCTTCGACGACGGCGAGCCGATCATGACGGCCCTCTTTCCCGACCCCGAATCCTCCGGCTACCTGCGGAAGGACTTCTGCCTCGATGCCTGGAAGGCCCGCACCGCCGAGGACGAAAAGCCGCTGTCCTTCTGGAAGACCATCTACCACGCCCCCGTCGCCGGTGAGAAAAAGGAAGACGTCTTCAAGAAGGAAAGCCCCGAGGAACTCCTGCGCCGCCTCGTCGAGGAAGACGAGGACCACACCGAAAACGTCCGCTACATCCTCGCCGTGATGCTGGAGCGCCAGAAGATCCTCCGCGAGACCGACACCCAGCGCACCAATACCGGCATCCTCCGCGTCTACGAGCACCGCAAGCTCGGCGACCTCTTCATCGTCCGCGATCCGGACATCCCCCTCTCCCAAGTCGACAAGGTGCAGGAGGAAGTGGTCCTCCTCCTTGAAAACGGCGGCCGCATCCCGGACCCGGAAGAACTGGAAGCCGAAGCGCCTGCCTCCGAAGCAGAAGCCGAAGCCCCCACCGATCCCGAAGCCCAAGCGGAAGCCGCCGCAGCCGGCGAACCCGAGGGCCCCACTCCCGATCTGGACGCTCTAACAGAAATCCCCGAGAGCGACTCGGAAGAAGACGACTCGGAAGAAGACGACTCGGAAGAAGACGACTCGGAAGAAGACGACTCGGAAGAAGACGACTCGGAGGAAGACGACTCGGAGGAAGACGACTCGGAGGAAGACGACTCGGAGGAAGACGACTCGGAGGAAGACGACTCGGAGGAAGA